>CAZPZQ010000123.1:0-9374 GCA_964590745.1 uncultured Mycobacterium sp.
GTACCTGGACGCCGGTGACCTGGTGCCGGCCGAGCTGACCAATGCGTTGGTCGCCGACCGCATCGATCAGCCCGACGCCGCCAACGGCTTCATCCTGGACGGCTACCCGCGCTCGGTGGAGCAGGCCCGGGCGCTGCACGACATGCTCGAAGCCCGCAACACCCACCTGGACGCGGTGCTGGAGTTGCGGGTCAGCGAGGAAGAGCTGCTCAAACGGCTCAAAGAGCGCGGCCGGGCCGACGACACCGCCGAGGTGATCCACAACCGGTTCATCGTCTACCGGGACGAGACCGCCCCGCTGCTGGACTACTACCGCGACGAGCATGAGTTGCAGACCGTGGACGCGGTGGGCACCCTCGACGAGGTGTTCGGTCGTGCGCTGCGCGCCCTGGGGCACTAGGTGATCGGCCTGCTGAAGCGGCGCAGCCGCAAGGTGGTGCCGCAACGCAGCCCCGGCGAGTTGGACGCGATGGCCGCGGCCGGTGCCGTGGTGGCCGCCGCGCTGGAGGCGGTGCACCGGGCCGCCGTCGCCGGGACATCTACCCTGAGCCTGGACCAGGTGGCCGAGTCGGTGATCCGCGACGCCGGCGCGACGCCGTCGTTCCTGGGTTATCACGGCTACCCGGCATCGATCTGCGCCTCGGTCAACGACCGGGTGGTGCACGGCATCCCGTCGGCGTCGGAGATCCTGGCGCCGGGAGACCTGGTGTCCATCGACTGCGGCGCGGTCCTGGACGGCTGGCACGGCGACGCGGCGATCACCTTCGGCGTCGGGCCGATGACGAAGAACGACGAAGCCCTCTCGGCGGCCACCCGCCAGTCGATGGAAGCCGGGATCGCCGCGATGCTGCCGGGCAACCGGCTCAGCGACGTCTCGCACGCCATCGAGGCCGGAACCCGGGCCGCCGAAGCAGCCTACCGCCGCGAATTCGGCATCGTCGCCGGGTACGGCGGGCACGCTATCGGCCGGCAGATGCACATGGAGCCGTTTCTGCCCAACGAAGGTCCGCCGGGCCGCGGGCCGCTGCTGGCGGTCGGGTCGGTGCTGGC
Source organism: uncultured Mycobacterium sp. (assembly GCA_964590745.1). Classification (GTDB taxonomy): domain Bacteria; phylum Actinomycetota; class Actinomycetes; order Mycobacteriales; family Mycobacteriaceae; genus Mycobacterium. Next base: position 1,051 of record CAZPZQ010000123.1, read on the forward strand.
GATCGAACCGATGCTGACCCTGGGCAGCGTGGACACCGTCATCCTGGACGACCAATGGACGGTCATCACCGCCGACGGGTCGCGGGCCGCGCACTGGGAGCACACCGTGGCGGTGACCGACGACGGGCCGCGCATCCTGACCCTGGCCGGTCAGTAGCCGACTTAACCAGGCGGTCTGCGGTAGGTGTCGGCCCTGCTGAACACCCCGACAACGGTTACGCGCTGATGCTCGTCGTCGATCCGGTAGAGCACCCGGTAGGTGCCGCGGCGTGCGCTGTAGCGGTCATGCAGCGGTGGTGGAAGCCGCTTGCCGACGCGGTGCGGATCATCCAACAGTGGGCCGATGACGAATTCGTAGGCAGCGAACGCCACCGCTTCTGGAAGTTGTTCGGCCAGTTGGCGTCTCGCGGTCGGCGCGATGATCAGCTGGTAACGCTGATGGGTCACATCGTCGGGTTGTCGCGACGTGCCCGCATGGCTGCGGCAAGGCTGTCCTGGTCTTCGCCTTTCCCGCGGGCCAGCTCGGCGTCGGCCTCGCCAAGAGCGCGGAGGGCGGCGGGGTCGGATAGCACCGCGATGGTTTCCTCGAGGGACTCCAGATCATCGACGGCGAGAAGCACCGCGGCGGGTCGTCCGTGCACGGTCACGGTGATCCGTTCATGCTGTTCGCCGACCCGGGCCACAAATTCCGACAAGTGTGCTTTCGCTTCGGCTCCAATGTTCAGCGCTGGCGTGCGCCGAGCCGGCGCTGAGAGTATGTAGCGGAGACGGCCGAGGAGGTGCGCCATGGTGTTCTCGCCGGCAGGCAAGCGGGTGCTGATCACCGGAGCGTCGTCCGGGGTGGGTGCGGCACTGGCCCGCCGCTTGGCCGCCGAGGGTGCGACGGTGGGTCTGGTCGCCCGCCGCCGGGATCGGCTCGAAGCCGTGCTGGCCGATTGCCGACGCGGCTCTCCGGAGTCGACGATGTGGGTGGTCGACCTGGCCGACACCGCCGCGGCCGGTGGGCTGGCCGGGCAGGCCTGGGCAGCACTGGGCGGCATCGACGTGCTGGTCAACAACGCCGCAATCCCGAAACGCCGACCGGTCACCGAACTGGATCCGGTCGAGGTGGAAGCCGTCATGCGGGTGAACTTCCTCGCGTCGGTGCGGCTGACCCTGGCGGTGCTGCCGCACATGCTGGCCCGCGGTGACGGCGTCATCGTCAACGTGTCCAGCATGGGCGGCCGGCTGGGCATCATCCACGAAGCCGCCTACTGCGCCAGCAAGTTCGCGCTGTGCGGCTTCAGCGAGTCGATGGCCGCCGACCTGCACGGCAGCGGCGTCGCGGTGAAATTGATCGAGCCCGGACCGGTCGACACCGAGATCTGGGACCAGCCCGACAACGACGCGCCGCTCTACACCGGCCCCAAAGTGCCGGCCGACGAGGTGGCCGCCGGCATCATCGACGCACTGAGCAGCGACCGGTTCGAGCACTACCTGCCCGACCTCAAAGCCGTCGTCGACGCCAAAAATGCCGACATCGACGCCTATATCGCCGGCGCGGCCGAGATGGCCCGGCAATGAGGGCGCTGGTCTACGGGGTGCCGCCGGAGCCGTTCGAGATGCCGGCCGACGTCCCGCAGTTGGCGCAGAACCTGACCCACACCCCGACCGCCATGCGCGACGTTCCGGATCCTGGGTTGCTGCACGACGATTGGGTGATCACCCGGCCCCGGCTGACCGGCATCTGCGGATCGGATTCCAAACAGATCCTGCTGGACTTCGGCGAAGGCGATGTGGACAACACGATGTCGGCGTTCTGCTCCTTCCCGCAAGTGATGGGCCACGAGGTGGTCGCCGATGTGGTGGCGCTGGGGCCGAAGGCCCGCGGGTTGGAGGTGGGCCAACGGGTGGTGCTCAACCCGTGGCTGTCGTGCGGGCCCCGCGGCGTCTCACCGCCGTGCCCGGCGTGTCAGGCCGGTGACTATAGCCTGTGTTGGAGTTTTGCCGACGGCGACATCAAACCCGGCATCCATTCCGGGGTGTCGGCCGACGTGACCGGCGGCTACGCCGAGTTGATGCCGGCGCACGATTCCATGCTGTTCGCCGTGCCCGACTCGGTCCCCGACGAGCTGGCGGTGTTCGCCGACCCGTTCTCGGTGTCGCTGCATGCGATCACCCGGCACCCGCCGACGCGGTCCGGCCGGGTGCTGGTGTACGGCTCGGGATCGTTGGGACTGTGCGCGGTGGCGATCCTGCGGGCGCTCTACCCGGATGTCGCGGTGGCGGTGGCGGCGCGTTTCGAGGCGCAGGCCGAGCTGGCCCGCCGGTTCGGCGCCGACCTGGTGTTGCCGCACGAGCCGCGGTTGGCTCTTGTTGAAGAGCTGGCCTCCTGGGGCGGCGGTCGATTGCGTCAGCCGTTGCAGGGCCTGCCGATGGCTTATCCGGGTTGTGTCGACGTGGTCTATGACACCGTCGGCAAGCCGGAGACCTTCGAGGTCGGGGTGCGGGTTTTGAAGGCGCGCGGCACCTTGGTCAAGGCCGGGGTGCATGCGCCGGGGCGCTGGGAGTGGAGTCCGTTGTATTTCAAGGAGATCAGCTGGGTCGGCTCGAACGCGTTTGGTGTCGAAGAGGTGGGCGGAGTGCGTAAGCACGCCATGCTGCACTATCTGGACCTGGCTGCTGACGGGCGAATCGACCTGCGGCCCATGCTGACCCACACCTTCGGGCTGGAGCAGTGGCGGGAAGCTTTCCTGGCGATCGCCGACCAGGGCGCCAGCGGAGCGGTCAAAGTGGCGTTCGATCAGCGGTGAGTTCCCCCCGCGAGCAGGCATAACGGTCCCCCTTTTGCGCCGCGCACGGGTGCCGAATCTCTAGTGGATTACTGGTCAACGGACAGACAGTAACGGATGCTGTCGCGTCGAACCGATCACCTTGGATGATCAGCACCGGTCGCGGTTTGCCAGCGTAATGCTTGCCGCCCGCAGCGCTCCATAGCTCTCCTCGTCTCACTCGCCATCGTCGTCACCAAACGATGAGATGGCATCAACGAGCGCTTGGTCATCGGCCGCATAACTACTGCTCGCCGCCAGCGCTGACTGGCGGTGGGCCTCAGCGGCGAACCCTACTCGGTCATGGCCGCCGTTCGCACCGGTGCTGGGAGTCCGTGGTTGGGTGTGCGCCGGCGGCAGCATGCCTGATAACCCGGGCATTACGATATGTGTTAGCATGCATGCATGCGAACCACGGTGGAGATTACCGACGAGCAGCACCGCGCGTTGAGTGCGATCGCTCAGCGTCGTGGTGTCCGCGGTTTCTCCGTGCTTGTCCAGGAAGCGCTGGACGGATATCTCGCGAGCTTAAGCACCGATGAAGTGGATACCTTGCTCGGTCTTGAAGGCGTGCTTACCGCGGCCGACGAGCAGGAGCTGCGTTCTCGCATTGATAGCGTAAGAACGACGTGGCGGGTCTCGTAGTCGTCGACACCGACTTGGTAATCGACTTTCTTCGGGGCAAGGGTTCCGGGGCGTCGCTGGTCCGAGAATTGATCGCCGACAGTCGCTTCCGCACGACTGCCATAACCGCTTTCGAGTTGCGTGTCGGCTCCGACTTCTTGGCGCGCCGCGATGACATTCTGCGACTCGTACAGTCGCGGACCTTCCCACTCGAACGTCGGGGTGCGCTTCGGGCCGGGGAGATCGCTACACAACTGCGGGGTTGTGGCGAAGGTATCGGGTTTGCCGACTGTCTGCAGGCCGGCATCTGCCTGAACTTCGACCTGCCGCTCGCCACTCGCAATCGCAGGCACTTCAGTCGGATTGAGGGCTTGCGGCTGCATCCGGTCGATTAGCCAGCGCGACTGTGAAACCCACGACCGGTTTCCGGCGTGTCGCGTCGGGCGGTTCACACTCGCGGACCGGTGTTACCCCTGCCCGCGCAGATATGTGTAGATCCCCGCGAAACCGGCGTTGACGTCCTCGGGGAGCGGCACCGGCCCACCCAAAGCCCGTGACCCCCAGACGATCTGAGCGGTACGCTCCACCAGCGCGGTGACGTGCAACACCTTGTCCGGTCGTGGTCCGACCGCCACCATGCCGTGGTTGGCCAGCAGCGCGGCGGCCCGGCCCTCCAACGCCTTGACCGCGTTCGCGCCGACCTCCGGGGTGCCGGACGCGGCGTATTCGGTGCACCGGATGTCGCCGCCGCAGTAGATGGCGAACTCGTCGATGCAGGCCGGAATCGGCTGATGCGAAATAGCGAACATGGTGGCCCACACCGGATGACTGTGGATCACCGAGCCGACGTCGTCGAACGCCGCATAACAGGCCAGGTGCAGCTTCATCTCGGTGGACGGGTGCCGACCGTCGGCGGCGTGCAGCACGCCGCCTTCGGGGTCGACCAGCACCAGATCCTCCAGCGCCATCTCCGCGTAGTCCACCGAGGACGGCGTGATCACCAGATTGCCGTCCTCGCGGCGGGCCGAGATGTTGCCCGCGGTTCCTTCCACCAGTCCGCGGCGCAGCATGTCCTTGGCCGCCGCCAGGACCGCCGCCTCCGCGTTGTCGACGAATTTCATGACCCCAACACCTCCGGGTTGACGATGTGGGTGGGCCGCTGACCCGATAGCAGTAACTCCAGGTCGTCGGCCACCATCTGCGCCTGCCTGGCTTCAGTGTTCCATGTCGCCCCGCCGATGTGCGGGGTGAGCACCACGTTAGGCATGCTGACCAGCGGATGGTCGGTGGGCAGCCACTCGCCGGCGAAATGATCCAGTCCGGCCGCAGCCACCTTCCCACTGCCCAGTGCCGCGACCAGTGCGTCGGTGTCGTGCAACTGGGCGCGTGCGGTGTTGAGGAACACCACGCCGTCGCGCATCGCGGCGAACTGCCGGCTGCCGATCATGCCGGCGGTGTCATTGGTGACCGGCGCGTGCAACGACACGATATCAGCCTCGGCGAGCAGCTCGTCCAGGCTGTGCTGCGCGTCATCGCTGTACGGGTCGCAGGCGATCACCCGCAGCCCCAGCCCGGACAGCCGCCAGCGCACCGCCCTGCCCACCGCACCCAGGCCGACCAGGCCGGCCGTCAGGCCGGCCACCTCTCGGGCCCGGAACCGCTGATACGGAATCGCTCCGCCGCGAAACGTCTCACCGGCTCGCACGTCCGCGTCGGCGGTCAACACATGCCGGGTGACGGCGAACAGCAGCGCCAGCGTCATCTCGGCGACCGCGTCGGCGTTGCGGGCCGGGGTGTAGAGCACCGGCACGCCAGCCGCGGTGGCGGCGGCGACGTCGACGTTGTTCGGGTCGCCGCGGGTGGCGGCGACCGCCCGCAACCCGAGGTCGAACACCGGGCCGGACACCGCATCACTTTCCACCACCAAGACGTCGGCGCCTTCGGCCTTCGCCCGCTCGGCCAGTTGCTCGGCGCTGTAGATGCGCAGCGGGGTCTGATCGATCCACGGGTCGTAGACCACATCGGCGAGCCAGCGCAGCTTCTCGAATCCTTCACCCCGCAGTGGGGCGGTCACCAAAGCACGGGTCACGCTTGCCATGCTGGCGTACGGTGACGGCCGTGTCACGCGAAAAGGTCACGATCGGCATCGATATCGGCACCACCTCGGTCAAAGCGGTGGCCGCCGACGAACACGGCCACCTGCACGCCCGAGCCCGGATTCCGCACCGGCTTCGGATTCCCGAGCCGGACCGGTTCGAGCATGACGCCGACGAAGCCTGGCGGCACGGCCCGCTGACCGCGCTGGACCAACTGGCCCGGCCGGACGCCGCCGCCGTGGCGGTGTCGGCGATGGTGCCGTCGCTGACCGCCGTCGACGCCGACGGTGCGCCCATCACCCCGGGCCTGCTCTACGGTGACGTCCGGGGCCGGGTCGCGGGTCAGAACGTCAGCGACAGTCCGTTGCCCCCGGCCGGCGAGGCCGCCGAGTTCGTCCGCTGGGCCGCCGCCGAAGCACCGGACGCCGCCGGGTACTGGCCGGCGCCGGCGGTGGCCAATCACGCGCTGGCCGGCGAGGCGGTGATCGACTTCGGCACCGCCTACGCCTCGCTGCCGCTGTTCGACGGCACCGGCTGGAGCGAAACCGCCTGTGCCGAACACGGAGTGACGGTTGACCAGATGCCCACCGTCGCCGGCACCGGCGCACCGATCGGCCAAATGCCCGACAGCGGAGCGGTCTTGGCGGTCGGCGCCATCGACGCGATGTGCGAACAGTTGGTGGCCGGCGCCGACGGCGACGGCGACGTGCTGGTGCTGTGCGGCACCACGCTGATCGTGTGGGTGACCGTTCCCGGCATGCCGACCGTGCCGGGGCTGTGGACCATTCCGCACACCACCCCCGGCAAAGGTCGCATCGGCGGCGCCAGCAATGCCGGCGGGCTGTTCCTCAATTGGCTGGATCGCGTTGTGGCAGCAGCGGACCCGGCTCGAGATTTGCAGAAAGCCGACCCGCGGCGGATCCCGGTGTGGGCGCCGTATCTGCGCGGCGAACGCACCCCGCTGCACGACCCGGACCGGCGCGGCGTGCTCGATGGCGTTGATCTAACCCAGGATGCGACGTCGGTGCGGCGGGCCGGTTATGAGGCGTCCGGTTTCGTGGTGCGCCGGCTGATCGAACTGACCGGAGCCGCGGTGACGCGGATTGTCGCCACCGGCGGCGGCACCCGGGTGCAACCGTGGATGCAGGCCATCGCCGACGCCACCGGCCGGCCGGTGCAGTTGTCGCAGGTGGCCGACGGCGCGGCGCTGGGGGCGGCGTTTCTGGCCCGGATGGCGGTCGGCCTGGAGTCGGCGATGACCGACGCCGCCCGCTGGGCGCGCACCGGACGCAGCGTCGACCCGGACCCGGACTGGGCGGCCGCGATGGAAGACCGGTACGGCCGTTTCCTAGAGCTTGCCGCGGTGCGGTAAGAAAAGGCGTGGCCGCATCCGATCCAGGCGCCCGGCCGGACCACCGCGACCCGATCGCGGTGGCGCGAGCCAACTGGGAACGCGCCGGCTGGAGCGAGGTGGCCGACGGGATGGTCGCGGTGACATCGGTGATGCGGGCCCACCAGATCCTGCTGGCCCGGGTGGAGAGCGCGCTGCGGCCTTTCGATTTGAGTTTCTCCCGCTTCGAGCTGCTGCGGCTGCTGGCGTTCAGCCGCACCGGCGCACTGCCGATCGCCAAGGCGTCCGATCTGCTGCAGGTGCACGTCACCAGCGTCACGCACGCCATCCGCCGGTTGGAGACGGCCGGCCTGGTGGAACGGCGGCCGCACCCCACCGACGGCCGGATCACCCTGGTGGCCATCACCGACCGGGGCCGAGCGACGGTGGAAAAAGCCACCGTCGTCTTGAACGCGGAAGTGTTCGCCGACATCGGCATGTCGGCGGACGAGTCGCGGGCGCTGTCGGCGGCGATCGAAACGTTGCGCCACCACGCCGGCGACTTCTAGGCCACCGCCTGTACTGCATCGCGGTGCGCTGCCAGCCAGTCGCGGAACGACGGCAGTCCCGGCACCAGCTGCCGCACCTGGGCCAGGTCGCGGTCGCCGATGAACCGCTCGGAGCCGGATGGCCAAGCGCGGCCTGCTACGCCGTGACGTCGGCGAGGCAGGTTTACGTCTGCTCGCGGGGGGTGCAGAGCTCGCCGGGGGTGCCGGCTCGCGAAGCAGGGAACGGGATCGGGATGGTGGCGATGACGGCGGTGCCGGCGCCGGGCCGAGACCGGATGTTCAGCCGGCCGCCGACCAGTTCGGCTCGCTCGGCCATCGACAGCACCCCGTAGCCGCCCATGTCGTCGCCGCCCACCGGATGCTCGAAAGTGTCGAAGCCCACGCCGTCGTCCACGATCTCCAGCCGGGCGGTGGCCACCGTGGCCGGGCCGGTATCGACGACGAACCTCAGCCGGGCGGTCGTCGCGCCGGCGTGCTTGACGACGTTCTGCAGACCCTCCTGCGCGATCCGATACAGCGCCAGCTCGATGTGCTCGGGCAGCCGGGCGTCCGAGAGGTCCAGTTCCAGCTGGAGTTGCGGGATGGACTGGGCCAGGCTGGCCAGCCCGCCGGACAAGCCCAAATCGTCGAGCACCGGCGGGCGCAGTCCACTGATCGCCACCCGGGTTTCCTGCAGCGTCAACCCGGCGAGTTCGCGGGCAGCTTCCACCTGCTGGGCCGCCTCGCCGGGATCGCTGACCACCGCCCGCGCGGCGGCATCCAGCCGGTAGGACAGCGTGACCAGACGCTGCGAGATGCCGTCGTGAATGTCGGCGGCCAACCGGCGACGCTCGATTTCCTGTGCCTCGATCACCTGCTCGACGAACAGTTCGTGGGCGCGTTCGCGGGCCACCAA
>CAZPZQ010000124.1:0-9141 GCA_964590745.1 uncultured Mycobacterium sp.
GGAGCCGCCGGGCACCCGGTCGGTGTCCCACGGGTTGCGGGTCGGGTGATAAGCGGAATTCTCGGTCGACGAGCCCATCGCGAACTCGTCCATGTTGGTCTTGCCCAAAATCGGGATTCCGGCCGCGCGCAGCCGCATCGTCACGGTGGCGTCGTAGGGCGAATGCCAGCCTTGCAGGATCTTCGACCCGCAGGTGGTCGGCATGTCGACGGTGGTGAACACGGCTTTAAGCGCCAGCGGCACGCCGGCCAGCGGCGACGGTAACGTTTCGCCGGCGGCCCGGGCCGCATCGACGGTGGCCGCTGCGGCTAGTGCTTTCTCGGCCGCTACGTGCAGGAAGGCGCCATAGCGGGCGTCGGCGGCTTCGATCCGGTCCAGGTGCGCCTGGGTGACCTCGACCGAGGACACTTCGCCGGCGGCGATCTTGTCGGCCAGGGTGGCAGCGGCGGAGTGGATCAGGCTGGATGCTTCGCTCACTGGCTCTCCCCGAGGATCTGCGGGACGACGAACCGACCGTCGGCGGTCTCGGGTGCAGCGGCGAGCGCCTGCTGCTGGGTCAGGCTGGCGGCGATGCGGTCCGGCCGGGTCACATCTTGGTTTTCAAAGACGTCCCTGAGCGGGTTGTCAGTCGGTTCAACACCGGTGACGTCGACGGTCTGAATGACGCTGACATGGGTCAGGATCGCGTCCAACTGGCCGGCGAAGCTGTCCAGTTCGGCGTCGGTTAACGCCAGCCTTGCCAGTCGGGCCAGATGGGCCACCTCGTCTCGAGAGATTTGGGACACGACCGGAAAGCTTAATGGGCACCAACCGGCGTTGATTTGGGCGTCCGGTGATGCAACGTGCCACAGTGTTGGCCGTGCCGTCGTATCTGTTGCGGGTTCAACTCGACGACCGGCCCGGCAGCCTCGGCTCGCTGGCGGTCGCGCTGGGGTCGGTCGGTGCCGATATCTTGTCGCTCGACGTGGTTGATCGCGGGCCCGGCTACGCGATTGATGACCTGGTGGTGGATCTGCCGTCGGGATCGATGCCTGACCTGCTGATCACCGCCGCCGAGCGGCTCAACGGAGTGCGGGTGGACAGCCTGCGTCCGCACACCGGCCTGCTGGACGCCCACCGTGAGCTTGAGCTGGTCGACCACATCGCGGCGGTCCGCGGCCAGCGCGCCAAACTGCAGCTGCTCGCCGACCAGGCACCCCGGGTGCTGCGGGTGGGCTGGTGTCTGGTGGTGCACGGCCCCGGTGAATCGGGAGCCGGACTCTGCCGCCTAACCGGCAGTGTCGGTGCGCCCGAGACCGACCCGGTCTCGGCGCCGTGGCTACCGATGAAAAAGGCCGCGGTGCTGGACGGCACCGCCGGATGGGTGCCGCCGGTGTGGCAGGACATGGCAACCACGCTGGTGGCGGCGCCGCTGACGGACCCGAACACCGCGGTTCTGCTGGGCCGGCCGGGCGGCCCGGCGTTCCGGCCCGCCGAAGTGGTGCGGCTCGGTTATCTGGCGGGTATCGCAGCGACGCTGTTGGGCTAACGCGTCGCCATCCGGTCCGGCGGCCCTTCGGCCAACAGTTTGACGAAGGCGGCCTCGTCGAGGATGGGCACTCCCAATTCCACGGCCTTGTCGTATTTCGAGCCGGGCGAGTCCCCGGCGACGACATAAGCGGTCTTCTTCGACACCGACCCGGCTGCTTTGCCGCCGCGGGCGACAATGGCTTCTTTAGCTTCGTCGCGCGAGAACCCGGCCAACGAGCCGGTCACCACCACCGACAGTCCGTCCAGGGTGCGTGGCACGCTGGCGTCCCGCTGGTCGGCCATCCGCACTCCGGCCGCCCGCCATTTGTCCACGATGGCGCGGTGCCAGTCGACGGAGAACCATTCGGTGATCGCCGCCGCGATAGTGGGCCCGACGCCTTCGACCTCGCTCAGTTGCTCGGTGGATGCCGCGATGATGGCGTCCAGACTGCCGAACTCGGTAGCCAACGCCCGGGCCGCGGTGGGGCCGACATGACGAATCGACAACGCGACCAACACTCGCCACAGTGGCTGTTCCTTGGCCTTGCCCAGGTTGGTGATCAACCGTTTGCCGTTGGCCGACACCGCACCGCTTTTGGTGGTGAACAATTCCGTACGCAGCAGATCATCCTCGGTGAGGGTGAACAGGTCGCCTTCGTCGGTGATCACCCCGGAGCTGAGCAACGCGATCGCCGCCTCATAACCCAGCCCTTCGATATCCAGTGCCCCGCGGCCTGCCAGGTGAAACACCCGCTCGCGCAACTGGGCCGGGCAAGACCGCGCATTGGGGCACCGGATATCGGCGTCACCCTCCTTGGCCGGCGCCAGCGGTGTCCCGCACTCGGGGCATGTTGTGGGCATGACGAATTCACGTTCGGTGCCGTCGCGTAGATCGACGACAGGGCCAAGCACCTCGGGGATCACATCACCGGCTTTGCGGATCATCACGGTGTCACCGATCAGCACCCCTTTGCGCACGACCTCCGCGGCGTTGTGCAAGGTGGCCAATCCCACGGTGGATCCGGCGACCCGCACCGGGGTCATGAAGGCAAACGGGGTGACCCGGCCGGTGCGGCCGACGTTGACCCGGATGTCAAGCAGCTTGGTCTGCGCCTCCTGCGGTGGGTATTTGTAGGCGACCGCCCAGCGTGGGGCGCGCGAAGTGGTGCCGAGCCGACGTTGCAGCGCCAGGTCGTCGACTTTGACGACGACGCCATCGATTTCGTGCTCGACGTCGTGGCGGTGCTCCCCCCAATAGGTGATCCGCTTTTCCACCGCCTCGATGCCCTCAACCCGGGTGTTGTGGGTGGACACCGGAAGGCCCCACGCCTTCATCGCGGTGTACGCGTCGTGCAGCGTGGCGGGGTCGAAGCCGTCGGTGTAGCCGAGTCCGTGGCACACCATGCGCAATTTTCGTCGGGCGGTGACGGCGGGATTCTTCTGCCGCAGCGACCCGGCCGCGCAATTGCGCGGGTTCGCGAACGGCGGTTTGCCCTCGGCCACCAGACCGGCGTTGAGTTCTTCGAAGTCGGCCAGTAGGAAATACACCTCGCCGCGGACCTCCAGCACCGAGGGCACCGGATAATCGGTGTCGGGGTTGAGGTTTTCCGGCACGTCGTCGATGGTGCGCGCGTTCAGCGTCACATCTTCGCCGGTGCGGCCGTCACCGCGGGTGGCGGCAAGGTCGAGTCGTCCGTGGCGATACACCAATCCCAGCGCCACCCCGTCGACCTTGAGTTCGCACATATAAGCGGTGTCGCCGCCGATTTCGTTGCGTACCCGGGTCATCCAGGCCATCAATTCGTCGGGTGCGAAGACGTCATCGAGGGACAGCATCCGCTCGAGATGTTTTGCCGGGGTGAAATCGGTGGTGAAACCGGCGCCGCCGACCAACTGGGTTGGCGAATCCGGGGAACGCAGCTCCGGGTGGGCGTCCTCCAGGGCGATCAGTTGGTTGAACAGCGCATCGAACTCCGCATCGGAGATGATCGGCGCGTCTTTGATGTAGTAGCGGAATTGGTGTTCGCGTACCTCGGTGGCCAGGTCGTACCACTGCCGGCGGATCTCCGCCATCGCCGCATCTACCTCGATAATCGCTGAATCTGTCTCGATCGAACTCACCTTCTCAGACTAGCTTTTAATAGCCTGACCCGCCGTGGCCTGCGACGGCGCCCGGCGGCACCGCACGACTCCCGCTCAGACCGCCTGCGGGTCGGCGGTCAGCACCGCGGCAGCGTGGCGGGCCAATCCGATGGCGGTGCGCGCCCAGTGTGGAGTGGTGGCGGCCAACCCGCCAGCCGGGGTGATGCCGATGCGCTCGGCCAGCACCGAACGCGGAAGCCCGACCCGGTCGGTGATCGCGGCGGCGGCAGCGGCGATCTGCTCGGCCGACGGCGGCTGCTCCGGTGCGACCGCCGGCACCGCCCCCAGCATCACGCTGCGACCCGATTCGACGAACTCGGCGAGTCCGTCGCAGTCGGCGGGCGTCAACGCGTCGATGCCGATCGACACCGCGCCTACAGCGCTGTGCTGGAATACCTTCCACGGCGGCCCCGGCGTCTGGCTATGTACCACCACGTCCACGCCGACCGCAGCCACGCAGACGTCGAGCAACCCGGTGGCCGCCGCTTCGTCGATGGCCGGCACCGGTTCCAGTGCCGTCACGCCGGCCAGCCGGCCACCCACGGCGGCGGCCAGCGATGGCTCATCGAACTGCACCACCACCGGGCTGTCCAGTCGACGGGACAGGTCGTGACAATGCCCGGCAATGCCTTCGGCCAGCGACGCGGCCAGATCGCGGGTTGCGCCGGGATCGGTGATTGCTCGGTGGCCGTTGACCAGCTCCAACTCGGCGGCCAAGGTGACCGGCCCGGGCGCTTGCAGCTTCACCGGCCGGCCGGATCCCCGCAGACCGGCGTCGTCCCAGGCCTCTTCGAGAGCGTCGGCGTCCTCACCGAGCAGGCTGACCGCGCGGCGGGTCACCGCACCGGGCCTCGACACCAACCGGTAGCCGCGCGGGTTGACATCGATGGCGACGTCGACCAGCAGCGCACCGCCGCGACCGACCAGATCTGCACCGATTCCGCGGGCGGGTAACTCGACGATGTGGGCCAGCGCGCCGGCCAATTCACCGACGACCACCTCGGCGGCTCGCCGCGCCGATGTGCCCGGCCAGGATCCGACACCGCTTCCGGTGGCGAAAACGCTCATCCGGCAAACGTATTGGACCGCTGGGGACAGTTCCACGCCGGGGGCTTCTGTACCGCCCGCGGCGGGGTTAGGCTTCGATTGATGATGATGCGCCGGCAATTGCCGGTCTGGACCGCCGTCTTGATGCTGATGGGCTGCTCGCGGCTGGTGGGCGGCGCCCCGCAACTACCATTCGACCAGACACCGGGCCGGATGACGCCGCCCGGCGTGGACGCCGGTCAGATCATGCTCGATACCGGGCAGATGCGCGGCATCACCGGGGGCGGCGAGAACCTGACCGTCATCCCGACCATGGATGCCACTGCTCCGGTGGATATCGGCCCACTGGCCGAAACGGTGCCGGTGGAATGTCGATTCGTCTACGCCGAGACCGTCATTTTCGGCTCCGAGACCAGCCAATTCCGCAAGACAACGTTTCAGTACCCGGGCAAAGGCGCTTTGATCTCGGAGGGCGCCGCAGTTTATCCAGACGCCGTGACCGCCCGCCGCGTCTTCGACACGCTGGTCACCACCGTGTCGCACTGCGCCGCGGGTCGGGCCGGCGCGGTGCTGGTCGGCGACTGGGACGCCGACGAGCAGTCGCTGCAAACCAGGAGCGGCCGCTGCGGCAGCAGCTACCGGGTGCGAGCGGCGGTACTCCTGGAAGTCACCTACTGCGGCTTTCCGCAGTCGGTGTCAGAGATCGTGCTCACCAACCTGGCTGCCAACGTGCCCGGTTAGCGCGCCCGGCGCCGAACGTGTACTCAGCGCGACAATCGGGCCGAAATTTCGGGCTCCGTGCACGTTCGGCGAGACGTTCAGGTTGACGTGCCGGCGATGGTGCCGCTGGCGATTACCTCGTCGCCGTCTGGATCCGGCCGGTAGCAAGCCACGGTCTGGCCGCGTGCCACACCGCGCAGCGGTGTGCGCAGCCGTACTCGCAGTTCGTCATCGACCAGTTCGACTACCGCGTCCGCCGTTTCGCCGTGCGCGCGCACCTGGACGGCGCACTCGACCGGGCCGGACGGTGCGGTGCCGGAGGTGAACACCGGCTTGGTGGCGGTGAGCCCCCACACATCCAGATCGGACGCGGAACCGACATGGACGGTGTCGGTGGCGGCGTCGATCGCGGTCACATAACGAGGGCCACCGTCCGGGCCGGGACCGGCGATACCCAATCCTTTGCGCTGCCCGACGGTGAATCCGTGCACCCCTTCGTGCTCAGCGAGCACCGTGCCTTGGGCGTCGACGACGGCGCCGCGACGAACGCCGATGTGGTTGCCGAGGAAAGCGCGGGTGTTGCCGGACGGGATGAAGCAAATATCGTGGCTGTCCGGCTTTTCGGCCACCGCCAGACCGCGACGGGCCGCCTCTTCGCGAATCTGCGGTTTCGGGGTGTCGCCCACCGGGAACACCGCATGCCGCAGTTGCTCGGCGGTGAGCACGGCCAGCACATAGGACTGGTCTTTGCCCGGATCCACCGCCCGACGCAGTCGGCCATCCGACAGCCGCGCGTAGTGACCGGTGGCGATCAGATCGAAGCCTAGGGCCAACCCTCGGGCGGCCACCGCGGAGAATTTGATCCGTTCGTTGCAACGCACGCACGGATTGGGGGTTTCGCCGCGGGCATAGGAGCTGACGAAGTCGTCGATCACTTCCTCTTTGAACTTCTCCGCGAAATCCCAGACGTAAAACGGTATGCCAAGCACATCGGCGACTCGGCGGGCGTCCCCGGCATCTTCTTTGGAGCAGCAGCCGCGCGAGCCGGTGCGAAGGGTGCCCGGCGTTTGCGACAACGCCAGGTGTACGCCAACCACGTCGTGGCCGGCGTCGACCATCCGGGCCGCCGCCACCGACGAATCCACGCCGCCGCTCATCGCGGCCAGAACTTTCACCGCGGTACCCCCGCAGCGGCCAACATCGCCTGCCGGGCACGGTTCACCGCGCCGGGCAGAACCCGCAGCACGGCATCGACATCGGCATCAACACTGGTGTGCCCCAGGGTAAGACGGATCGACCCGCGAGCGCCGGTCGGGTCGGCGCCCATCGCTAACAGCACATGCGAGGGTTGCGCCACCCCGGCGGTGCAGGCCGAACCGGTCGAACATTCGATCCCGTTGGCGTCCAGCAGCATCAGCAGAGCATCACCTTCGCAGCCGGCAAACGTAAAATGTGCGTTGCCGGGCAGCCGGTGGATGCGTGAACCGTTGACATGGGTGTCGTCGATTCCGGCCAGCACACCATCGATGAGCCGGTCGCGCAGACCACACAGCCGTGCACTGGTGGCGTCCAGAGTGTCCACCGCGATCTGAACCGCAGTGGCCATGCCAACCGCTCCGGCGACATCCGGTGTGCCGGAACGGACATCGCGTTCCTGGCCGCCGCCGTGGGCTAACGGCACGCATGCCACATCACGGCGGAGTAGCAGAGCGCCAATGCCGGGCGGACCACCGAACTTGTGTGCAGTGACGCTCACCGCCGAAAGACCGCTGGCGGCGAAGTCGACCGGCAACTGGCCCACCGCCTGGACTGCGTCGCTGTGCATCGGTACCTCGAATTCAGCGGCTACCGCGGCAAGCTCGGCGATCGGCAGCACGGTGCCGACTTCATTGTTGGCCCACATCACTGACACCAGCGCAACGTCATCGGCGGACCGCAGCACGTCGCGCAGCACCGTCGGCGACACTAACCCGTCGGGCTCGGTGGGCAACCAAGTCAGCTCGGCGCCCTCGTGTTCGGCGAGCCATTCCACCGCATCCAGTACCGCGTGGTGCTCGACGGCCGTGGTGACGATGCGGCGACGCCGCGGGTCCGCGTCACGGCGGGCCCAGTAGATGCCCTTGACGGCGAGGTTGTCGCTCTCGGTGCCGCCCCCGGTGAAGACCACCTCGGACGGGCGGGCGCCCAGCTTGGCGGCGACAGCTTCGCGGTACTCCTCCATCCGGCGGCGCGCCGCCCCGCCGGAGTCCTCCAGAGACCCGGCCTAGAATACCGGCGCACCGCGAACGCTTGCGTACCGCCATTCGATCATCTGCCGGACCGCCGACTGAGCTACAGCGACCGCAGCCGATGAACTCGGTCGGCCAAACACCGTGCACACCGGATTAGTTTGGAGAATCCGGTCAGGCGGAAGGCAGGCGCAGCACCGGCGTGCCGACCCGGCGCCCCGAAAATCAGCCCTTGCGGGCTTTGATCGCTTCGGTCAACTGCGGTGCCACCTTGAACAGGTCGCCGACGATGCCGAAATCGGCGATCTCGAAGATCGGCGCTTCTTCATCCTTGTTGACCACCACGATCGTTTTCGAGGTCTGCATACCGGCGCGGTGTTGGATTGCCCCCGAGATGCCCAACGCGATGTAGAGCTGCGGTGACACCGTCTTGCCGGTCTGACCGATCTGGAACTGGCCCGGGTAGTAGCCGGAGTCCACCGCGGCCCGCGACGCCCCCACCGCGGCGCCCAGCGCGTCGGCCAATTCCTCGACCACATGGAAGTTTTCCGCGCTGCCGACCCCGCGTCCACCGGCCACCACGATGGTCGCCTCGGTGAGTTCCGGTCGATCACCGGAGACCGCTGGTTCGCGCGACGTGACCTTGGTTGCGTTCTCGGCGGGCGCGGGCACCTCGATCTTGACCTGCTCGCCGGCGCCGTCAGCCGGCTGCGGTTCCACCGCGCCGGCCCGCACGGTGATCACCGGGGTGTCGCCGGTGGCCTCGGCCTCGACCCGGAACGCACCACCGAAGATGGAGTGCACCGCCTTGGCGCCTTCCTTGACCTCGATAACGTCGCCCAAAAGGCCGGACCCGATCCGGGCGGCCAATCGGCCGGCGATCTCCTTGCCGTCGGCGTTGGCGGCCAGCAGCACCGCGGCCGGGGTCGCCGACTCGGCCAACGCAGCCAGCACGTCCACGCGCGGGGCGATCAGGTAGTCCTCCACGGCGTCGGACTCGGCGATGTAGATCTTGGCGGCGCCGGCCGCCTTGAGTCCGTCGACCAATGGCGCCGCGGTGCCGGGCGCACCGATCACAACCGCGGCAGGATCGCCCAGTGCACGCGCAGCCGTGATCATTTCGGCGCTGACCTTCTTCAGCTCTCCGTCAGCGTGCTCGGCGAGCACCAGTACTTCAGCCATAATGTTTTTCAACCTTCTCGTGAGGTGGTCCGCGGCGCTGTGCGCCCTAAATGATTTTCTGTGCCATCAGGTATTCTGCGACCTTGGTGCCGCCGTCGCCTTCGTCGGTGACCTTCTCTCCGGCGGTCTTGGGCGGCTTCGGGGTCGATGCGGTGACCTTCGAGCCGGCGTTGGCGAGACCAACTTCGTCAGCCTCCACCCCGATCTCGGCCAGGGTTAGCACGGTGACTTCCTTCTTCTTGGCGGCCATGATGCCCTTGAAGGACGGAAACCGCGGTTCGTTGATTTTCTCGGTCACGCTCACCACCGCCGG
>CAZPZQ010000125.1:0-9109 GCA_964590745.1 uncultured Mycobacterium sp.
CCGCATCGCCTCACCCGGCCAACGCATCGTCCTTCACGCGCGCGACCGCGGCTGCACCCACCCCGGCTGCCCCATACCCGGCTACCTCTGCGAAGCCCACCACGTCACCGACTACGCCCAACACCGCCAAACCGACATCGGTGACCTCACCTGGCGCTGCAGCGCCCACCACCCCCTGATCAGCCCCGCCGGCTTCACCACCCGCCGCCGCCACGACGGCACCATCGAAACCATCCCACCCCCTCACCTCGACCACGGGCAACCCCGAATCAACAATTTCCACCACCCCGAACGACTCCTGCAAGAAGACGCCGACGGTGGCGGCGACGGCGATCCCGACGACCCCTAGTCGCGCCTGGCGTCAGCGCAGCAATCCGATCTTGCGGGCCTCGAACCGCAGCTCGTCGCGGTGGTCCGGGTGAGCGATGGCGATCAGCCGCTGGGCCCGCTCGTGCAGGCTGGCACCCTGCAACTCGGCCACCCCGTATTCGGTGACCACGTGGTCGACGGTGTTCTTCAAGGTGGTGACCACGCTGCCCACCGTCAACGTGGCGCGGATCCGGCCGATTCCCTTACGGGTGGTGGAGTGCAGCACCAGGAAGGCCTTCCCATTTTCGGAATACATTGCGCCCCGGGCAAAGTCGGTTTGGCCACCCGATGAGGACCAGTATCGGCCGGCGATCGTCTCGCTTGCCGCCTGACCCATCAGGTCGACCTCGGTGGTGGCATTGATGGACACGAAATTGGGTTCCTCGGCGATGATCCGCGGGTCGTTGGTCCAATCCACCGCCGCCATGGTGATGGCCGGGTTGCGGTTGAGCCAGCGCATCAACTGTGGGGAGCCGACCGCGAACGTCGCCACATGCTTGTTGCGATGGTGACGTTTGCGGGTACCGGTCGCTGCGCCGGATTCCACCAGTTTCATCAGGCCGTCGGATATCACCTCGGTGTGGATGCCAAGGTGCCGGTGCCCGGTCAGTGAACCCAGCAGGGCGTCGGGAACCGAACCGATGCCGACCTGAATGCAGGATCCGTCCGCGACGCGTTCGGCGACCAGCGCCGCGATCGCCTCGTCCCGTTCGGTGGGATCGCGGCGCACGTACTCGGGGAACGGCGCGTCGGTGCGGATCCAGCCGGCAAGCTGACTGTGGTGAATGAGGTTGCTGCCGAACGTGAACGGCGTCTGCGCGGTGACCTCCAAAAAGAACGGAACATCGCCGATGAAGGTGGCGGTGTAGTCCGCGTTGGTGCCGAGGCTGAAGTAGCCGTGCTCGTCGGGTCCCGCGGCGCGGGCGATCACCAGGTCCGGCTTGACCTGCCGCAGAACGAGCGGCATCTCGGAGAAGTGATTGGGTACCAGGTCACAGGTTCCCGCCCAGAACGCTTCCCGGGACCCCGGCCCGAGGTAATACCCCACGTGACGCAGCCGATCGCCGAACTCACCGTGGATATACCGTTGGGAGACAAGCGGATCCATCTGGTGGATGCGCACCCCGGTGAACCGATCGGCATTGTCTTCTAGGACCTTGATCAAGGTCGGTGGCTCACCGAACGCCGGCGGCACCACCACTTGGCTGCCATCGGAGACGAAGTTCAACACATCCTCGGGGGTCCCGGGGACCAGCGTCGACTCGGATGGGGACATTCAGAGATCTCCTGGTGGCGAGAATCGTTCCGGCTAGACCTCAGACCACTGTGGCATATCGCGCCGGTTCACCACCCGGTCGCGGCGTTGACCTCGCCGGCCGGAACCGCACCACCCCCAGCGCCAGCGCCGCGTCCCGCGAAAGCTTTTCCCGGACCTGCGCCTTGCGACACACCCGCAGGACACCCGTCACAAAAATGCCCTGACCTGCGGCGATTCGGTCGGGCTGACAGGATTTGAACCTGCGACCACCTGACCCCCAGTCAGGTGCGCTACCAAACTGCGCCACAGCCCGGTGCCGCCGAATCAAGCTCGACAGCAGGTCGACAGCCTACCCCAACCCGGTCCCGGGAGGCCGCTCGACGTCGCCGCGGCATAACCCGACCTAGGCTGGGGGCCAGCGCCGGACCGCCCGCCCCGCCAATAACCCCGAGGAAACACCATCCCCATGCCGATCCCCTTCGCCGACGCGGTAGGCGGCGGCCTCGGTGATCGGCGCGCCGCCGCGCGCGAGCTCATCGAGGACGCCGAGCAGCTCGAAAGCATCGACGAGCAGCTGGCCGACCAAGACGCCGATCTGGGTTCGACGGACACGGCACTGCTGCTGCAGAAGATGGAGAGCCGGTTGGTTCGCCATGATCTGAAGCACCCAGACGTGTTGAGCCCCGAGGTGCTGCGCAAACTACGCTACGTCCTCAACTTCGCCCGGCTCGTCGACTTCGAACCGGGAGCCGCCGGTCCCGGTGGAACCCGTGGACGCGGCGATGTGTCGGTCGGCGCGGAGAACACGTCCTGGCGAGCCCGGGTGGCCGATGCCCTGCACGGTCCGCTGCGCGAGGAGCGCGACCCGGTGACCGCGCTACGGACGGCGCGGGACGCCCTGGCCGGTCTCACCGATGCGCAAGACGAGCAGCGCAGTCTGCTGATCGAACGGCACGCCAACAGCTTTTCGGCGGCCGAACTCGACGCCGAGGTGGGCTACAAGAAGCTGGTCACCGTCCTCGGCGGAGGTGGTGGCGCGGGATTCGTCTACATCGGCGGCATGCAACGGCTACTCGACGCCGGACACCTGCCCGACTACATGATCGGCTCGTCGTTCGGGTCGATTCTGGGCGCCGTTGTCGCCCGCACCGTTCCGGTGCCGATCGACGAATACATCGCGTGGGCTGAAACGGTGTCCTATCGCGCCATCCTCGGACCTCAACGACGGCGCCGTCGGCACGGCCTGACCGGTGTATTCTCCCTGCGCTTCGATCAGTTCGCCGATGCGATGTTCCGGTGCGCGGACGGCGAACGGATGCGGGTGTCGGATCTGGCGATACCGTTCGACGCGGTGATCGCCGGGGTGCGCAAGGGGATGTTCGCCGCTTTGCCGCCGAAGTTCCGGCGGCCAGAACTGGCTGCCCTGCAACAGCGGTTGATCCCGCGCCTGCCGATCGGCATCGGCGCGCAAGTGGGCACCCGGATGTGGCAGGTAGCCGCGTTCATCGACTCCCGCGTCACCAAGCCGATCGTCATCGGTGGCGACGATGTGACCGAGGACATCAACGTGGTCGACGCCACAGCATTTTCGGCAGCGATCCCGGGCGTGCTGCATCACGAGTCCAGCGACCCACGGATGTATCCGATTCTGGACGCGCTGCTCGAAGACCACGACGTCGCGGCGATCGTCGACGGCGGCGCGGCCAGCAACGTCCCGATCGAACTGGCCTGGAAGCGGGTTCGCGACGGCCGGCTCGGCACCCGCAACGCCTGCTACCTGGCGTTCGACTGTTTTCATCCGCAGTGGGATCCACGACACCTGTGGCTGGTACCGATCACCCAGGCGATCCGGCTGCAGATGGTGCGCAACGTGCCCTATGCCGATCACCTGGTTCGCTTCGAACCGACGCTGTCGCCGGTGAACCTGGCGCCGTCGACCGCGGCGATCGAGCGTGCCCGCCGCTGGGGACGCAGCAGTGTCGAGCCCGCTATCCCGGTGACGTCCGCACTGCTGGAACCGATCTGGTGGGTGGGCGACCGGCCAGCCGCTCCGGCCACTGAGCCGACGCCGCGTGCCAGGTCGGTGGCGGCGTCGATGAGCGCGGTGATGGCGGCAGCACTTCAGGCCCCGAGGACCCGCATCCAGCGGTGGCGAGATCGTCGCCTCACCTGACTTCACCGTCCGGCTCGGTTACACCGACAGCAGCCGGTACAACCCGATCAAACCGACCACCACGATCACCGCCCGCAGCGCGGTCGGCGAGAGCCGCCGCCCGTAGTGGCCGCCCAGGAACCCGCCGACCAGCGAGCCGATCGCGATCAATCCTGCTGCCTCCCAGCTGACCCGGTCGAACGCCACCAGGATGTAGGCGATTGCGGCGACCACGTTCACCAGCAGAGTCAACAGCAGCTTGGCCGCGTTGACTCGCTGCATCGACTCAGGCAGCAGTATCCCCATCACACCGATCAACAAGATGCCTTGCGCTGCAGAGAAATAGCCGCCGTAGACACCGACCGCGAACGTCGCGGCCACCAGGGCGGTCATCCGGCCCCGGCTCAGATGGTCAGCCGAGCGGCCGGCCGCCATGGCCCGCTGCTGCGCCACGGCTTGGACTCTCGGACCCACCACCACCAAGACCACTGCAGCGACCAGCAGCGCCGGCACCACCCGGTTGAACACCTGTTCGGGCAGATGCAACAGCAGCCACGCGCCGAGAATCGCCCCGATCACCGAACCCGGGACCTGCCAGCGCAGCCGGCCGCCCTGGCCGCGCAGCTCTCGGCGGTAGGCCCAGGTGCCGGACACGCCGCCAGCCACCAAACCGACGCAGTTGGAGATGGTCGCGGTCAGCGGCGCAAACCCGAGTGTCACCAGGGTGGGAAACGTGATCAGGGTGCCCGACCCGACCACCGAATTGACAGCGCCCGCCCCGACTCCGGCCAACACGATCAGCACCAACTGAGAAACGGGCACTGCAGCACCCTAACCGGCGGGGTCGGATCGCCATCGCGCCGCTCGCCGGCCGCGCCCAGTGCCGCAGATCAGTGCACTTTGCGCTTCTCCCGCACCCGCACGTTGATCCGGATGGGGCTGCCGTCGAAGCCGAACGCCTCGCGCAACCGGCGCTCGAGAAACCGGCGGTAGCCGGCTTCCAGGACGCCGGTGGTGAACAGCACGCACGTCGGCGGGCGGGCGCTGGCCTGGGTGGCGAACAGGATCCGCGGCTGCCGGCCGCCCCGTGCCGGCGGCGGCGTGGCCGCGACCACCTCGGTGAGCCAGGTGTTCAGCCGCCCGGTCGGTATCCGGGTGTCCCACGACGCCAGCGCGTCCTCCAGCGCCGGCACCAGCTTCTGCACGGCCCGGCCGGTTTTGGCGGAAATATTGACCCGCTGCGCCCAACCCACCCTGGCGAGATCACGGTCGATCTCACGGTCCAGCAGATACCGGCGGTCCTCGTCGACCAAATCCCATTTGTTGAACGCCAACACCAGGGCCCGGCCGGCCTCGATGACCATGGACAGGATCCGCTGGTCCTGCTCGGTCAGCGGCGTCGACGCGTCGATCAGCACGATCACCACTTCGGCGGCGTCGATCGCGCCGTGGGTCCGCACCGAGGCGTAATACTCGTGGCCACTGGCCTGCCCGACTTTGCGGCGCAGCCCGGCGGTGTCGATGAATCGCCAAAGTTCGCCGTCCAGCTGGATCAGCGAGTCCACCGGGTCGACGGTGGTCCCGGCCACCTCGTGCACGACCGATCGCTCATCGCCGGCCAGGCGGTTCAGCAGCGAACTCTTGCCGACATTGGGTTTACCCACCAGTGCCACCCGCCTCGGCCCACCGTCGCTGGTCGCCGCTTCGGTGACCTCCGGCAGCGCAGCCACCACGTCGTCGAGCAGGTCGGCCACCCCGCGGCCGTGCAGCGCACTGATCGCATACGGCTGACCCAGGCCCAGCGACCACAGTGCAGCCGCGTCGGCTTCACCTTTTTCGCTGTCCACCTTATTGGCGGCGACGAACACCGGTTTACCGGATCGGCGCAGGATGCGGGCGGCGGCGTCGTCACCGGTGGTGGCGGCGACGACCGCGTCCACCACCAGGATCACCGCATCGGCGGTGCGCATCGCCACTGCCGCCTGCTCAGCCACCAGTTGCTGCAATCCCTTGGCGCCCGGTTCCCAGCCCCCGGTGTCTTGTACGACGAACCGGCGGCCGCTCCATAGCGCGTCGTAGGACACCCGGTCGCGGGTCACCCCGGGCACATCCTGGACCACCGCCTCCCGCCGGCCCAAGATCCGGTTCACCAGCGTCGATTTACCGACATTCGGGCGGCCCACCACAGCGACCACCGGCGGTGGGCCGGACTCCGCGATGACGTCGGCGGGGCCGGCGGCACCGGCATCCCCGCCGATCTCCCAATCGCTTTCGTCAACCCAGGTGCCGTCACTCACGCGTCGCTCCGATGCGCTGTTCGACAAGTTCGTGCAGCCGAGCCACCACCTGACTCTCGGTCATTTCGCTGGTGTCGACCACGACTGCGTCGTCGGCCACCTGTAACGGTGACGTCATCCGGGTCGAATCGAGGTGGTCGCGGCGCCGCACGTCGGCCAGCACGCCATCGTAGTCGTCGGGCAGACCCGCTGCCACGTTCTGTTGGTTGCGCCGCCGAGCCCGGGTCTCGGCTGACGCGGTCAGATAAATCTTCACATCGGCGTTCGGCAACACCACCGTTCCGATGTCGCGGCCCTCCACCACCACCGGGCGGGCATCAGCCGCCAATTTCTGTTGCAGGGCAACCAGCTTGGCCCGGACCGCAGGCACCGCCGACACCGCCGACGCCGCCCGGGTCACTTCCCCACTTCTAATTTCGACCGAAACGTCGTCTCCGGCAAGATAACAATGGCCGACATCGGGGTCATAGCCGACCGACAGCGGGATATCCTGCACCGCGTCCTCGATCGCCGCTGCATCGTCGGGGTCGATCCCGGCCCGCAGCACCGCCAGCGTGACAATGCGGTACATTGCACCGGTGTCCAGGTAACGAGCACCCAGCACGCGCGCTAATTCTCTTGACACCGACGACTTTCCGGTTCCGGCCGGACCGTCCACCGCGATGACGACGTCGCCGATTCCGCTCACAAGCCGACCGCCTGGTACAGTTCACCGATTTCCTTGCGGTTCAGCACCCGGATACTGCCCGGCCGCTGCTCTCCCAGCGACACCGTGCCGATGTCGGTGCGGACCAGCGCCTGGACCGGAAACCCGACCGCGGCCAGTAACCGACGCACGATGTGTTTGCGTCCCTCGTGCAGCGTCACCCGAACCAGCGTCTTACCCGGTATGGCGTCAACGACAGCGAAATCGTCGAGATATGCCGGTCCGTCGTCGAGTTCGACACCCGCGCGCAGCTTCTTCCCCAGCCCGCGCGGCACCGATCCCGGCACCGTCGCCACATAGGTCTTGGGGACCTGATAGGACGGATGCATCAGCCGATGCGCCAGCTCGCCGTCATTGGTCAGCAGCATCAGCCCCTCGGTGTCGGCGTCCAGACGTCCGACGTGAAACAGCTTCGCGTCACCTCGGACCCGTTGCTCGACTAGGTCGCCGATGCACGGCCGGCCGCGATCATCGGACATCGTCGAGTGCATACCGCGGGGTTTGTTCAACGCCAGGTATACCAGGGTGTCATCGACCGTGACCCGCACCCCGTCCACTCGGATCACCGATGCGGTCGGATCGACCCGGGTGCCCAGCTCGGTGACCGTTTGGCCGTCCACCTCGACGCGGCCATCGACGATCATCCGCTCGGCGACCCGTCGCGAGGCAACTCCGGCCTGGGACAACACCTTTTGCAACCGAATACCCGCAGGCTCGGTCACGAATCCAGTTCCACATCGAACGACATCGGCTGATCCGGTTCAGGTGTTCCGCTGAGCTTCATGAAACGCGGTTCACTGTCCAGCGATTCGCTCAGATCATCGATAACGTCGACGTCCGGCAGCAGCGGCGCGATGTCCGGCAGGTCGGCCAGTGACGACAACCCCAGCCGCTCCAAAAACAGCTCGGTGGTCGAGAACGTCACCGCGCCGGTATCCGGGTCGGTGCCGGCCTCGGTGATCAGGCCGCGCGCCAGTAGCGTGCGCATCACCGCATCCACGTTCACCCCGCGCACCGCGCTGACCCGCGCTCGAGTCACCGGCTGCCGGTAGGCCACCACCGCCAGCGTCTCCAGCGCGGCGCGGGTCAGCTTCGATCGAGCGCCATCCAACAGCAACCGCTCCACGTACGGCGCGAACCGGGCCCGGGTGTACATCCGCCAGCCGCCGCCGGCCTCCCGCAGGTCGATACCGCTGTCCCGTTCGGTGAGTTCGTCGGCCATCAGCCGCAGTTTCGCCGCAACCCGGTACACCGGCTGTTCAGTGGCCGCGGCCAGCGCCTCCACGCTGACCGGGCTGTCTACCACCAGCAACAGTGCTTCAAGCACCCGGCCCAGTTCGTCGTCGGGCAGGTCGGCGGCGGCGAGATCGATACCCAGGTCGGGGTCGGGCACTTGGTCGGTCATAAGCGCCCCTCCTGCCCATCGGTCATGTGAAGTCGTCGGCCTTCATCAGGTCTTCATTGGTCGGACGTTCTCCCGTCCATGAAACCTGGAGCACACCAAGCGGTTCTGACTGGTCGAATGTTACCGCCCGAACCCGGTACAGCTCGAGGAGCGCCAGGAAGCGGCCGACGATCTCGATCGGCGCCCGGCACTCGGCGACCAGTTCAGAAAACGACACCCACTGGCCGGTCCCGCGCTGCTCGAGTGACGCCAGCAGCGAAGCGGCCTGCTCGGGCACCGACACCATGGCCTCGTGCAGATGTTCGGTGGCCACGGTCGGCACCGGCCGCGGCCTGAACGCGACAGCGGCGATTTGGGCGAACCGCTCGGCGTCGACGCCCAACATCACCTCGGGCAGCAGATTGGCGAACCGGTCTTCCAGCGACACCGCCCGCGGGTAGCTGCGCAGCGCGGCTGCCTCCAATTCGGCGAACATCTGGGCGACGTGCTTGAACGCCCGATACTGCAGCAGCCGGGCAAACAGCAAGTCCCGGACCTCCAGCAGAGCCAGGTCTTCTTCGTCGTCGACCCGCCCGGACGGCAGCAGCCGGGCCGCTTTGAGATCGAGCAACGTCGCGGCGATCACCAGAAAAGACGTCGTCTCCTCCAGGCCCAGCCGTGGGCCGAACTCCCGGGTGTAGGTGATGAACTCGTCGGTGACCTGGTGCAGCGCTACCTCGGTGACGTCGAGCCGGTGGGCAAAGATCAACTGCAGCAGCAGGTCGAACGGCCCTTCGAAGTTGGTCAGCCGAACCTGGAAACCGTTCTGGGTGCCGGATGACACGGTCTCCGTACCGGTCACGCGTCGAAGCGGTCGATGACCTCGCGGGCAAGTGTGCGGTAGGCGTCGGCGCCGCTGGACTTCGGCGCCCAGGTGGTGATG
>CAZPZQ010000126.1:0-9076 GCA_964590745.1 uncultured Mycobacterium sp.
CTGCTCAGCAATGCTGAATGCACCTCCGGCGGGGAGGCGATCCAGACCGGGGCGGCCATGGTCAGCCGCCTGAGCCCAGGTACGTCGACGCGGCAGCGGCATCGCCGGTGGCGTAGCTGACACCGGACTCGCCGACGCCCACCCCGGCGCGGCCCAACTCTTCGACGCCCTGAGCGGCCACCGCGGCGTGCTCACTGCCCTGGGCGCTGAAGCCCGCGGCGGTCTGCAGTGACACCGGGTCGGCGGCGGGCGGCGTCACCGCGGTGATCAGTGGGGCGGCGTTGGCTTGCGCGGCGGCCAGGCGTGCGGTGAGTGCTTCGACCGCCGCGCTGGCGGCGGCCAAACCCTCTGGAACTACTCGTAGTGTCATTGTCGTCGCTCCTCCTCATCTTCGGTAACGGTCATCCCTGCGCCAGCCGGGAGTCGACCAGTGGATTGACCAGCTGGAGATACGTTGGTGTGTCGCTGTCGTCGAGCAGGACGGCTCGGCCCGGGGGTAGCCGGCTGAACCGCTGGCCGCGAATCTTGCCGCTGTCGGCCGGGTTGCCGGACAGCAGCAGGGTGGTGGCCTGCAGGTCGTTCAACCGGCGCAGCAACGGGTTGGTCATCAGGGCATGCGCCGATCCGGTTGCCCGGCCGGTGACGGCCACTCGCAGTCCCAGGTCGCGGGCCTGCGCCAGCAGTCCGATCAGGTTGGTCCACGGCCGCTGGCCGGCATAGGGCCCGGTGAGCGCCGGGGTATCCGGGATGGTGTCGACGTCGTCGATGATCAGGTAGTGGTTCTGGCCTTGGTACGTCCAGCCGGCGAGTTCGCCGGCGGACAGGCCGGCCGGCGGCCGGCGCGCGGCGATGAGGGCCGACAGTCCCAGCATGGCCGGGATGATTCGGTCCACGTTGGCGGTGTACTCGTTGTCGGCGAACAGCGGTTCGTCGACCAGGTGCAAGCGTCGGTCCAGTACGGTGAACGCCACCGTATCTTCGCTGCTGTGTTCCCGCACGGTGCGGATGAGGTGTCGAAGCAGCGTGGTCTTGCCGGACTTGCTGTCGCCGAACACCATCAGCAGCGGGTTGTCGGCAAAGTCCACCTCGACTGGCGCTAGATCTTCTTCACGCTGCCCGATGACGATCCGCTCCGGGCCCGGAGACAGCGTGCCGAGTGCGGTCGGTGCCAGGTTGGTCGGCAACAGGCGCACCGGCGGTGCGCTGATGTCCGGGTAACGGGCGTTGATGTCATCGATCCGATCCAGTTCGGGCTGGGCGAACAGAAAGTGCTGAGCGGCCATGGTCAATCCGCGGCCGGGTTGATCGGCTGGAACGGACTCGGCGGGACGGTGCAGGGCGCCGACCACCCGGACATTGCTGTCCCGCGGGTCATGCAGTTTGAGTTCCAGCCGCAGGCCCAGCCCGTCGCGCATAGCCAGTGGAACCTCCAGCCAGCTCGGGGTGGTGACGATCACGTGGATGCCGTACGCCAGACCGACGTTGACCAGCTCAGTTACCTTGGCCAGCAGCGGATTCCGGGTGTTGAACTGATCGGTGTTGTCTCGACTGAACGCGTAGAGGTTGTCGATGACCAGGAAAACCTCGCCGAACGCGTCGTCGAGTGCCGACATACCGTCGTTGCGGAACGTCTCGCGTTGCTGGCGGGCGACCAGCAATTGCTCGAGTTCGCCGAAGGTGCGCCGGATCCGTTCCGGTTCCAGGCTTGACGCGACACTGCCGACATGGGCGAGGTGCTCTACCGCCCGCAATTGGCCGCCGCCGTAGTCCAGGCAGTAGAACGTCACTTCCCGCGGTGAGTGCAGGTTGGCGGCCGAGCAGATGAACGTCTGCAGCGCCATGGTTTTTCCGGACTTCGGGCCGCCGTGGATGACGACGTTGCCGCTGGCTGAGCGGGCGTCGAACACCAGTGGGTCACGGCGCATCTCGAACGGCTTGTCGATTTCACCGAGCGGCCAGCGCAGTTGCCCCGCGCTGATACCGGCGCGGGTCACTACCCCGCTCAGCGGGATCGGCTCGTCCAGCGGCGGAAGCCACAGTTGCGGTGCGGGCGGCCCGTAGCCGGTCAACTGGTCACCGATCGTGGCGATCAGTTTGCGTGGCGGGCCGACAGCCTCGTCCTCGGTGTCGACCGCCATCTCGATGCCCTGGTCGGCGGATACCGGGCCGGCGGTGAACAGCTTGGGTTCGGGAATCGCATGCATCACAATGGCTCTGGACGCCCGGGGTGGGTCGTAAATGCCGTCGACGTAGGTGCTGCGGAACTTGATCGGCGCTGCGCCGGGCGCGGGCACCAGGAAGCCTTCGCCCTTGTGTTCCTTGCCCGATTCGATGTGGTAGGCGTCTTCGACACCGATGATCTGCCGGGAAACGCTGGGGCTCGCCACCTTCAGCGCGATCCGGTAGGAGGTGTTCTTGTCGATATCTTTGATCTTCCCCACGTCGAGCGTCTGGGATGCGAACAGGATGTGGATGCGGAAGGAGCGGCCCTTGCGCGCGACGTAGTCGAACAACTCGGCATATTCAGGGTGGTCGGCCAGCATCAAGGTGAACTCGTCGGCCACCACGAACAACGTCGGGATGGGCGCTAGCTCGTGCCCGGCCGCGATCGCGTTCTCGTATTCCAGCACCGAGTTGAAGGCGCTGCCCTGCACCCGCCGACCAGCCTCGCGCAGCAGCAGTTCGCGGCGGGCCACCTCGCCGCGCAACGTGTCGGCGAACCGGTCGGCCAGTGATTTCTTCTCGGCCATGTTCGAGATGACCGCGACAACCTGCGGGAAGTTGCGGAAGATGTCGGCACCGGCCTCGCCCTTGAAGTCGGCGTAGATGACGATCAGCCGGTCGGCTGGGTGAGTGGTCAACAACGACAACAAGATCGACATCAGCGTCTGCGACTTGCCGGACCCGGTCATGCCGATCATCAGCCCGTGCGGGCCCATCCCGCCTTCGGCCTCGACTTTGAGGTCGAAGATCAGCGGCTCCCCGGTGGCGGTGACCCCCACCGGCACCCGCAGTTCGTCCTCCCTGGGCCGCGGTGCCCACAGCGCGGGCACGTCGAGCCGGGCCGCATCCGGGATGCCCAGCAAGGTGGTGAAGCTGGCGCCGCGGGTGGCGGCCGACCGCAGGCCGGAATGCGTTGGGTTGGAGTCCCACCGCGACAGCCGCCGGGCCAGGTGGGCGGCGTCGGCTGCGGTGAGCTGGTCGGCCTGATCGACGTAACGCTGCCAGCCGCCGGTCTGCCAGCGGTCGATCACGCCGTCGGCGATGCGCAGGATCGGCCGCTCCGGATCCGAATACTGTTCACGGTGCGGCGCGGCGGCGCCAACCACCACGACGGTGACTCCGGCGCGGGGGTTGGCCAGCCTCGAAGCGGTCACGTCGTAATCCGGATCGTCGATGATGACCAGCAGGTGGCGCAGCGCGTCGGGCGGGCCACCGGTGAACGGCGGGCGGTCGGCCAACGCCGGATCCAACAGTGCCGCTAGCTCATCGGGGCTTCTCGCTAGGTAGCGAGCTGGACCAACACCGTCCATTCGGCCGGGAATATCGGTGTGCGGCAACCACTTCAGCCAGGACCACGCCGGCCCTTCCAGGTCGCGGGCGGCCAGTGCCACGCCGAGTATTGTCGGGTCGTGCCAGATGACCGCCTGCGCGATCCAGGCACGCAGCGCAGCATGCACCGGGTCGGTTTCCGGACCGGTTCGCGATCCCGGGTCGCCGAGCACGGTGACCCGGGAGATCTTGGTCAGGTCCAGTCCGATCGGTACATCGCGTACGGTGCGCTGGGTGTCGAGCAGGCCGCGTAACGTGCTGTGCGACACCGGTTCCAGGTCGATTTCGTCGGCGGTGTCGGCAACTCGGACCGCACTGGCCAGCGGAACGGAATGCCGTCCGATCCGCACCGTCAGGAAGTCGTCATCGTGCGGGTCGCGTTCCCATTGACGCCGCGATCCGGGTACCGCCGCCAGGCTGCTCGGATCGGGATGGGACCACTCGGCGGCGGCCCGCTGTTTGGCCGCGCTGGCCCGGATGTTGTCCCGCACCACTGACAAGTAGCGCAGGTAGTCGGCCCGTTCGGCATCCACCTCCACGGTGCGACTTTTCTTGTCACCGCCGGGGCGGTAGATGCCGGCCGCCGCCACCAGTAGGGCGAACGGGAAGAACAGCATGACCGGCGAGATCAGCCGCATCCCGGTGGCGACCATCGCGATGACCATGCCGACGATCAAGATGACGATCACCACCGGCAGGGCACGGTGCAGGAAGGACGGCGGGATCACCCGCGGCAGTTCCGGCGGCGGTTCGACGGTGATGGTGCCCTTGTCGATCGGCGGCACGGGCAGCCGGCGCCGGGCTTCGAAGATCAACCGGCTCATCGGGTCTCTCCCCGGCTAGCGGTGGCGGCCGGGCGGCCCGGCCGCTGGTCCGGAGCCAGCCCGTCGTGGGCCAGCAGCGCGTCGGCCCGGGACAGGGTGGGCCCGGGTGCCAACAGCGACAACATCGACCACGGGATCGTCAGCGCCGGCTCGGTCAGGCCGAGGGCCGCAACCGTCTTCAGCGGGCCGGACCCGGTGTCTCTTTCGGTATCCAGGCCGTATCGCACTCCGGTGTCGGAGATCCAGAACAGTGCTCCGGTCCCGGTTGCCGTGGCGTGATTGCCGGTGGCCTGCACGAAGTAACCGGTGCCCGGGGCAAGTGCGACCCGGCTGGCGGTTCCACCGGTGCCGGCGCCGACCAGGTCGAGGGTGTGCGTCCGGTCGGTCAGCGGCAGCGCCGCTCCGGACAGCAGGGTCAACTCTCCGGTGCTGGCGCCTTCGGGCTTGCTCCAGTGCGCACAGGTCACCGGATCCCGCGTCGGGTCGGTGAGGGTCACCGGCAGCTCCGGGTAGCGGCTGGTGTCCAACGTCCGGGAAACCGGCAGTTTGGCCACCTCGTCGGCGCCGAGCCGCGGCGGCCGGTCCAGGCCGTAGGAGTCGGTGTTGCGCAGCAGTGCCGCGACCACACCGGAGATGGGCTGCAGTCCGTCCGGCAGGACCGCGTAGTACAGCACGGTGCCCTTCGTGGTGTCGTCGGACATTCCGCTCAGGGCGTAGGTTTCCACGACGGCGCCGACCGGGGCGGGCGTCGGGAGGTTGAAGTGGGCTGGGCCGCCGGCCTCGGGGATTGCCGGAGCCGTCAGCGCCGGCGCTTCCGGGATGGCGTTGAACAGCCCGGACGTGATCGGGCGCGGGGTGGGCAGATCGGTCCCCAAACCGAGTGCGCTGGTGACCGCGCGATCGGTCAGGTCGATCCGGCTGCGTTTGCCGTCCCACAGCAGCCAGACGTCGGTGCCGTTGCTGACCAAGACCGCATGTTGGCGATCCAGTGCGGCGGCGCGCGCGCCGCCGCCGTGCGGCGTTCCGGCGATCACCGTCACGCCGGCGGCTGGGCCGCTCACCGCCTCACACACCGTCCAGTCGGCGTCGTGCGTGGTGCTTTGCACCATTCGCTCCGGCGCGCCCGGGATACCGATGAGATTGCCTCGTGGAAATTTGTCCAGCGCAGCGCTTTTCACTGCGGTCGGGTTTACCGGTCGCCCGACGATCAGTCGAGCCGAGGTCAGGTTGAGCACCGGGTGCAGTTGCTCGCCGACTCGGACATAGATGGCCGAGGTGGACCGATCCGAGAGCACCGGATCGTCTTTGACCGCCCCGCTGGGCCAGATCAAGGTGAAGACGAAGCAGCCGGCCACCACGGTGACCAGGACCAGCAGCCCCATCAGCACGGCGCGGGTTTGGGTGCGCAACGGGTCGACGAGCATCCGGGTGTCATGCAGCGCGACGCCCGAGGCGATCCGCCGCATCATGAACCGCCAACCGCTGACCTGGTGACGGGTGACGAAGCTGCGCCGGTAGACCACCTGGTCGGGGTTGTCGTTGACCGGGGTGCGCGACGCGAAGGAGCGCCGGTCTTCGCTCGGCTCGGGGCCGGTCATGCCGGCAACTCCAGGCCCAGGCCGCGCAGCAGTGAGTCCACCGAGTTGGCGATGTCATGGCTGGTTATCGTGATCAGTTCTTCGTCGGTGAACTCACCGGTTTGGGCGTGTTCGGAGTGGTCGAGCCGGAATTCGCGTTCCTCTTCGGACCGCTCCACAAGGTTGCGGACAAACCGGCCGTTGCCGGCGATATCCAGGCCGCGGCGCAGCACCCCGTTGGCGTCCGGTGTTTCGATCGCAGCCAACTTGGCGAACAACGTCTCCATGTCATCGAGCGCTGCCGGCTCGAAGGCGCTGTCACGTTGCTTGGCCATCAAAGTGGCGATCTCGATCAATTCGGACGGCGCATACGACGGGAAGTCGATGCTGCGGGTGAACCGCGATCGCAGGCCTTCGTTGGTGTCCAGGAAGCGATCCAGGTCCTTGCGATACCCGGCGATAATCACCACCAGCCGATCGCGGTCGTTCTCCATCCGGGCCAGCAGAGTGTCGATCGCCACCAGGCCGAAATCGTTCTTGGCGCCGGTGGCCACCAGGGCGTACGCCTCGTCGAGGAACAACACTCCGTCCAGGGCGCTATCGATGATGGCGTTGGTCTTGGCTTCGGTCTCGCCAATGTGCTGACCGATCAGGTCAGCACGGTGCACCTCTTTGATGTTCTCCTTCTTCAATAAGCCCAAGCCGCAGTAGATCTTGGCGACCACTCGGGCGATTGTCGTTTTGCCGGTTCCGGGCGGTCCGGCGAACACCAGGTGGTAGGCCCGTTGGGCGACCTCCAGGCCACGTTGCTCACGCAACAGACCCATCGCCACCGAGCTCTTCAGTCGCTCTACTTGGTTTTTCACCTCGTCCAGGCCGATGAACTCGTGGATGAGTTGGTGTTGCGCCTCAGCCAGCAGCGCGGCCTTGCGCTCCCGGCTTTCCGGGTCGATGAAGTCGCCGGGGCGCGGCTCGGTGCTGGCGTCCCACGGGTCGGTGCGCGCCTGGATGCGGTCTGCGGTGGTGGTAACGATCCCGAAGCTGGTGTCCGTCAGCGCCTCTTTGACTTGTTCGTTTCCCGGGTTGGCCGCGTACAGGTCCTGCAGCACCTCTCTGGCGGTCTCCTCGTCGCCGTCGGCGCGCAACGCCAACCCTTTGGTCAGCGCGCCGTCGACCGCTGCGACGGCGACCGGCCCCTCGGGTTCTTCGAGCTGCGACAACGCCGCGGCGAACATACCCAACCGGGCCAGCGCAATGCCCAGTGCGATCTTGACCGCGTGCGAGAAGGTTTCGTCGAGGCTGGGATCATTGGTGACCGGCGCGAGCAGTTCGACGACGTCGGACCAGCGCTCGGCGTTGAAACAGATCGCGACCTGGACCCAGCGGGCGTCGTTCCAGTTGGGACGGCGTTCGATGATGCCGACGATCAACTGATGCGCTTCGGCGCAGCGCCCGGCCATAGCGAGTTGGGCGGCATGCGCCAAATGGAATTCGTCCGGTTCGCTGGCCCGGAACCGCAGGTACAGCCCGGTGTCGTAGTGGAAACCCAGCGCGCCGCACTGCAACTCCAGTCGTCGCTGCAGAACCCCGGCGTTCCCGGCGGTGCGGGACACCGCCTCCAAAACCCGTGCCGAAACGTCGCCGGCCGCCGCCAAACCGGTCCAGGCGTCGCACTGATCGTGCGCGATCCGGGTCAAGGCGGCGAACCCGGTGCGGGCGGCCGCTAAGTCGGCGGGACGTTGACGCTGGTACACCGCTAGGCCCAGGGCCCGACAGCAGCTGGCAAACCGGCTGACGGTCTCGTCGTCCACCCGGGTGCTGGGGTATGCCGCGAGCAGGGTGGGATCACCATTGGGCACGGTCGATCCACCCCCTCCAGGTAGCGTTGCCTAAGCTAACTCGGCTGAAGTTAGCATTGCATAAGCTAACTGTCGAGACGGCCCGGTTGGGCCAGAAACCGACCCAGCCGACCACAGCGACCTTGCCGTCGAGGGCCGGCAGCTTCCAGCTCATCACCCGTCCTTAGTTGAAAATCATTTTCGATATGGTCGAGCAGGACGATACCCCATCCCGGACTTGACGAAAATGACTGTCATTTCAAGCGCGCGCCTTGGTGCCACTCACCAGGGTGTTGCGGGCGATCATCGGTCCGGCCTCGACGTCCGGTCCGGGTACCGGTCGGCCGTGTTCGCGCAGGTAATCGGCCAGCGGGGTGGCCACCGCGGTCCAGCCCCGCTCGCTGAGCCACTGGTCGGCCGGGGCGAACTGCTCGTTGTAGATGAGTTGGTGGAACACCCGCCGGTCGTCGTCGGCGTTGCGCTCTTCCGCCACTGCGGCCGCGTACTCGTCGGGCGGCATCGGAGCGCCGTCTTCGACGGCCAGGTGGCTTCCGGCGCCGGCCAGGGTATCGATACCGAGGAAGAGCTGCTCCTGCGCTGCGGCCGGCAGATAGATCAGCAACCCCTCAGCGATCCACGCTGACGGCTGGGTCGTCGCAAAGCCGCTGTCCCGCAGGGCCTGCGGCCAGTCCTCGCGCAGGTCGACGGCGACCTCCCGACGTTCGGCGTACGGACGAGCGCCGTGTTCGGCGAGGACCTCGCGTTTGAAGTCGAGCACCTGTGGTTGATCCAGTTCGAAGATCGTCGTCGCATCCGGCCAGGGCAGCCGATATGCTCGCGAATCCAAGCCGGCCGCCAAGATCACCACCTGGCGGGCCCCGGCGTCGGCGGCGCGGCGGAAGTAGTCATCGAAATACCGGGTGCGCGCTCCCTGGAAGTTGACGAAGTGCACGCCGAAATCCGGCGTCAACAGTTCGTGGCCGGGACACTCGCCGTCCAGGACGGCTGCCCAGTCGCCGCCGGCGGCGCGGCAGAACATCTCCGCGTACGGGTCGAGCGCCAGCGGTTCGGGTTTCTGCGCCTCCAATGCCCGGGCGGTCGCCACGAACAACGCGGTCGAGCCGACGCTTGTGGTGATGTCCCAACTGTCACCCTCGGTACGCATATCAGCGACCCTACGCGACGGGTGCCTGGGATTCCCAACAGGATTCGGCTCGGCCTACCGTCCCGGTCAGCCCCATTTGGCGGCTTCGGCGGCGTCGCGGGCGTGCATGGTCATGGTGTT
>CAZPZQ010000127.1:0-9021 GCA_964590745.1 uncultured Mycobacterium sp.
ACTGCGCGACGGCTTCGTACATCCGCGCGTAGTGGTTCTGCAGCCCAATGCCGTCCGATGCTTTGTCGTTGGCCCAGAACGCATCCCAGGCGTGGTTCTGTGCGGGGTCCAGTGCGTAGCCGAACGGGAACGGCGCGTCGACGTGCGTCAGACCGCCGGTGTCAGTGGCCCATTCCGGTGCACCGTCGCCGGCGCCGCCGATGTCGCTGTAGAGGTCCTGGTGCATGTCGAGCAGGCTGACGATGCCGTGGTCGGCCAGGGTCTGCACGGTTTGTTTGATCGACGCCAGGTAGTCGTAGTCGATAACCCCGGGTTCAGGTTCGACGCCGGCCCACAGGACGCCCACCCGCACCGCGTTGAAGCCGTTGGCGGCCAAGAACGCTGCATCGTCGGCGCCGAACCCGTCGGCGGACGGCTCATACGGCGCGATCTTGTAGACCTGGTTGGTGCCATGCAGGATGACCACCTGGCCGGCGTCGTTGGTGATCCACGTGCCGGTGGTGCCCAGCCCACCGATGGTCGCGACGGGCTGGCCGCTGGCCAGTGTGCCGAAGTGACCGACTGCGCCGTGCTCGCCGAACGGGCCGCCCTGGCCGCCGGCCCCGCCCAACGCGGGCAACACGTGGTCCTCGGGGTTTTCGCCGTTGCCGCCATCGCCGCCGGCTCCGCCGGTGCCACCGTTGCTGAACAGTCCGATGCCGTTTCCGCCGTCGCCGCCGTTTCCGCCGACCACGTCCGCGCTGCCGGTACCGCCCGCCCCGCCGTTGCCGCCGTTGCCGAATAGCCAGCCGCCGGTTCCGCCGTCGCCGCCGGAGCTGGCCTCGATGGTGTTGGTGCCGGTGAAGTCGGCGTCCAGTCCGGCGCCACCGACGCCGCCGTTGCCGATCAAGCCGGCGTTGCCCCCGGTGCCGGCGGCCACCAAGTGACCATCAACCAGCCTGGCCGCGGTGCCGGTGCCGCCGTCACCGAACAGAAAGCCGCCGTCATGCAGGCTGCCGAAAGCGCCGGATGAGCCGAAGATCGAGTCGTTGGTGCCGTTCCAGATTCCCTCGCCGAGCGGGTCGCCCGCCGTGATCCCATTGCCGATCAGATCACGCCCGAACAACGTCACGAACGGCTGGTTGATCAAATCGAGCAACTGGGTGTTGGCCGGGTCGGTGATGAAGTCCTGCAACTGTGCGTGCAAGTCGAGGTAGAAGGTGTCGGCGGGCAGAGCGGTGTCTGTTGCGGCACTGAACCACGCCGAGGGGTCGAGAAAATCCAGCGGGTCGAGATCGGCGTGTGCGCCGGGGGCGGACGTCAGCGGCGTCAGCCCGACGGTCAAAAACGCGCCGATCGCGGTAGCTGCCCGCGTCCGGCGCCGCCGCGTGCCGCGTGATCGCAGGCTTCGCATGCTTCAACTCCGATCAACAAAACCCCTTAACGACAACGAAAATACTCTCAGACGTTTCTGAGCCAGTGGCGCGGTTCCGGAAATGAAACGTCAGCGCAACAGCGGCCTGGATGCCGCGCTGGTCGCTCAATCCGGTGCACTGTGAGAGTCTGGGCCCGTGGTTTCACTGGCGGGCCGGCGAGTGGCGATAACCGGCGGCGCGCAGGGGATCGGCCGTGCCACCGGTATGGCGCTGGCCGAAGCCGGCACCAGCGCCGGCTATCAAGACCGAGTCAAGGCCAAGTGATGACTCCGGGTAGGCCGAACGTCGGTATCGAACTGACCGGGGTTCCGGGCGTTCCGGAAACCGCACTGAGCGAAGCGCTGTTGGCCCGACTGCCCCGCAACCAGGCGCCGGCGCCGTGGCGGTGCCGGTTCGCGTCGCTGCTGTGGCTCGGCCGTGGCGGGCGCGCGGCGACGGCCACACTCCCGCCCGGGCTCGCCCGCAACTCGGCGCTCGCCACCGTGGGGGGCTTCGTCCGTTACTTCGACACTCCGGTCGGCGGGTACGACGAAGTGTTCGGAATCATCGCTTCCCGCACCGGCTCCCGGCCTTGGGGCAACGTGGCGTTCATGGCGGTGGATTCGTTGCCGAGCCTGGTGGGAGGCCGCACCAACTGGGCCATGCCGAAGACCCTGGCCCGGTTCGACGGTGAACCCGCCGCCGGTCAGACGATCACCGCAACCGGTAGCGACCAGACGCCCTGGACGGTCAGCGCCACCTCGCGGGTTATCGGTCCGGCGATCCCGTTCAAGACCAAGGGCACCGTTCGACAACAGTTCAGCGACGGCCGAGTCGGCGACTCGCTGTTGAGCTTCGCCGGTCGGGTGCGGCCCGCCCTCGTCACCGTCAAGGTTTCCTCCACCGGCGCGCTATCGACGTGGCTGCGGCCGGGCCGCCATATCGGAGCGATTGTCGACTCAGCCACCTTCGTGCTCGACGAGCCGCGGTTCGGCTGAATCGGTCGGGACACCGACCGCCATCACTCACGATTCGGAGCGGTTGACACCTCCGTGCGGATAAACCTACGGTGGCGTAACCTACGGTGTCGTAGGTGTCCCAGTCGCTGAGTTCGAGGAGGGGAGTGAACAATGGCCGGACCACAGACAACTCTGCTGCATGAGCTGGAGCCGATTGTCGAGCGAAACCTGAACCGCCACCTGTCGGCGGTCAAGCCGTGGTTCCCACACGACTATGTGCCGTGGAGCCAGGGCCGCGATTTCGCTTTTCTCGGCGGCGCGGACTGGACGCCGGACGACTCCCAACTGGACCCGGTCGCCAAAGCGGCGTTGGTCGTCAACCTGCTCACCGAAGACAATCTGCCGTCGTATCATCGCGAGATCGCAACCCGGTTCGGCAGGGACGGTGCGTGGGGCGGCTGGGTCGGCCAATGGACGGCCGAGGAGGCACGGCACAGCGTCGCCCTGCGCGACTACCTTGTCGTCACTCGCGGTGTGGACCCGGCCAAGCTTGAGCAGATGCGGATGGCGCACATGGTGGCCGGATACGACTCCGGGGACAAAACCCCGCTGCAGGCGATCGCCTACGTATCGTTTCAGGAGCTCGCAACCCGGGTGTCGCACCGAAACACCGGCAGAGCTTCCGGGTGCCCGCTGGCCGAACAGCTATTGGCCCGGATTGCCCTCGATGAGAACTTGCACATGGTGTTCTACCGCAATCTGATGTCGGCCGCGCTCGACATCGCACCCGACGCGGCGATGGCTGCGATTCGAGACGAGGTGGTCGGTTTCGCGATGCCCGGGGCCACCATGCCCGACTTCAAAGAAAACGCCGTCCTCATCGCCAAAGCCGGCATCTATGACCTGCGGGTGCACCACGACGACGTGCTGCGGCCGGTGCTGCGGTTCTGGCGAGTTTTCGAACGGACCGATTTCGGCTCAGACGGGGAGCAGGCTCGCGAAGAAATTGCTCAGTTCCTCACCGCCGTCGACGAACGGGCCAGGCACTTCGAAGAGAAGGCCGCTGAGCGCACGCGGACTCCGGCGTAGCCGCCGACCCTGCTGCCCACTGGCGCAGGGAGTCGATCCAGGTCTGCGGCAGGCGGTGCTGCACCGCACCATCGACGACGCGCTCTAAATAGCCCGTTCGTGGTGGACCCGGGTTCACTCGGTGGTCGATGTACACCCAGGCGACCGCGGGACCATCGTCGGTGTGTACCGTCAGCCGGTCACGCCGGTAGCGCACCGGGACACCTTCGACGGTGTCCAGCGTTGCCAGGTCGCGAGCCGAAACTGACCACAACACGCCGTAAACGCGCTTGCCGGTGCGCGATTCGATGGTGGCCACACCGCGTTCGTTGATCAACCAGCCGTGGTCGGCTAGCAGCGCTGGTCGAGGATCGCAGGCATCAGGGCAGCGATCGGCCATCTGCCGGGCGCACAGGTTCGACCCATACGCGAAGTAGGCATGCCGCAACTCGGGCATTCAGCCCCGAACGGTCAGGTAAATCAGCACCACATTGAGCAGACTAATCACCATCGTGACG
This sequence comes from uncultured Mycobacterium sp., assembly GCA_964590745.1. GTDB lineage: Bacteria > Actinomycetota > Actinomycetes > Mycobacteriales > Mycobacteriaceae > Mycobacterium. The sequence continues at coordinate 3,940 of CAZPZQ010000127.1, forward strand.
ACCCAGCCGAGTGCCGAGGTCAGGCGCTGATTGGTGTCGAAGCCCATCAGCGCACGGTCAGCGGTCAGCCGGATCAGCGGAACCAGCGCGAACGGAATACCGAACGACAACACCACCTGGGAGAGCACCAGCGCACGGCTGGGATCGATCCCGGCGGCCAGGATCGCGATCGCCGGAATCAGGGTGATCAACCGGCGCCACAGCAGCGGGACCGACACTCGCAGCAAGCCCTGCATGATCATCGCCCCGGCGTAGGCTCCGACCGACGTGGACGCCAAACCCGAGGCCAACAGCCCGATAGCAAAGAGCAGTGCGATTGTCGGCCCCAGGGCGTCGCGGACCGCGGTGTGTGCACCCTCGATGGAGCCGGTGGTGTCGCGTCCGCGCAGGTTTGTGGCCGCTACCATTAGCATGGCCAGGTTCACTGCGCCGGCTGCCAACATCGCCAGCCCGACATCCCAGCGGGTTACCCGCAGTAGGCGACGACGCAGCGGGCCGGGGTCCGGCCGCCCGTGCCGATCCCGGGCCAGCCCGGAATGCAGATACACCGCGTGCGGCATCACCGTGGCACCTAGGATCGCGGTCGTCAACAGCACGCTTTCCGTGCCGTCGAAGCGGGGGAGCAGCCCCACCGCGACATCTGCAGCAGGCGGCGGTTTGACCACCAAGCTGGACAGGAAGCCGACCGCGATGACCACCAGCAGGCCGCTCGTCACCCGCTCGAACACCCGCGGGCCGCGTCGATCGCCTACCGCGAGCAGCCCCATCGAAACCGCGCCGGTGATGAAACCACCGAGCAGCACGGGCAGACCGAAAATCAGCTGGAGCGCGATGGCGCCGCCCACCACTTCGGCCAGATCTGTTGCCATGGCCACTAGTTCGGCTTGCAGCCAATAGGCGATTCGGGTTGGCCTGCGCATATGGGTGCCAACCACCTCGGGCAGCGAGGATCCGGTCACCAGCCCCAACTTGGCCGACAAGTACTGCACCAGGCCGGCCATCACGTTCGCTGCGACGATCACCCATACCAACAGGAAACCGAACTTGGCCCCGGCACTGACGTTGGCGGCCACATTGCCCGGGTCGACATAGGCGATGGCGGCGACGAATGCCGGACCCAGCAGATACCAACCCGGCTTGGCCGGTGCCCGGGTGTCCTGCGACAAAGTCCCGCCCGTCAGCCCGCGGTGTAGAGCCCGCGCCCAGTGACCAGCGGCAGGTCGAGGGTGGTCCGGATACCGGGCTCGGCGGCCACCACTGCCGGGATCGCGTTGACGATTCGCATCGCGGTAGCAACCAGGCCGGCATGATTGTGATCGCCGTGGCGGCTGGACAGGCAGATATCCATGGCATAGCACGGTTCACCGGTGACTTCGATTCGGTAGGAGCCGCCGGGCTGCGCCGGCTGCGGCCAGTCCGGGCAAAGATCGCCGCGCAGTCGGGTGACGTGTTCCAGCACCACGGCCGGTCGCTCGTCCACCAAGCCCCGCACCTCGAATCGCAGTGCTGCCGCGCTGCCCTTGGCGATGTGTCCGGCAGCGATGTCGAAGTCATCCGGTGCGGCCTCGCGCCGATAGATCTCGACCACCTCGTCGAGCGCAATGCCCAGGCCCGCCGCCATTTGGCGCACCACCGAACCCCATCCCATGCCAAGCACACCCGGCTGCAGCAACATCGGGATCTCATCGATCGGCTTGCCGAAGCCCATCACATCGAACATCACGGTCGCACTGTCGTAGGTGGCGTAGTCAACGATCTCGATGCAGCGCAACTGCTCGATGCGCTGACACGTGCCGGCCAGCGCAAGCGGCAGCAGGTCATTGGCGAAACCGGGGTCGATCCCACTGACGTAAAGACTTGAATTGCCTGCCTGCGCCGCCTCTTCCAACGGCTTGATCAGTTCGTCGGGGATCACCTGCCACGGGTACTGCAGAAACACCGGACCGCTGCCGACGACGTTGACGCCCCCGGTCAAGATCCGCCGGTAGTCTTCGAGCGACTCCGGCAGCCGGTTGTCGGCCATGGCGGTGTAGACCGCGCATTGCGGGCCGGTGGCGAGCACCTCATCCAGATCAGTGCTGGCTTTGATGCCGGTGGAAACATCAAGTCCGGCAAGCTGTCCCACGTCTTTGCCAGCCTTGTCCGCTGAGGATACCCAGACCCCGGTGAGTTCGAATTCCGGGTTGGTGATCAGCGATTTCAACGCGTGGATGCCGACGTTACCGGTGCCGAGCTGGACGACGCGGATGGTCATGTGTGGTGTCCCTTTACAGGTCGGGGATAGGTAGATCGAGGTTGGGGAAAGTAAGGCCGCCGTCGACCTCAAGCACCTTCCCCGTCAGAAAACTCCCCGCTGGGGAGGCTAAATATACTGCGGCAGCAGCGATGTCGGCTGGTTCGCCGAGTCGGCGCATCGGTGTTACCTTCTCCATCGGCTTGCGCAGTTCGTCGTTGGCTGCCACCACGTCCAGCGCGGACGTGAGGATCGATCCCGGCGCGATGGCGTTGACCCGGATCCGCGGGCACAGATCCAGGGCGGCTAGTCGCGTGTAGTGCGCCAGTGCTGCTTTCGCGGTGCCGTAGGCGGCGAAGCCGCGGCCGGCCAACCGCCCCATGGTCGAGGTGATGTTGATGACGGCACCGCCGCCGGAATGCTCCAGCATCAGCGGCACCGCAGCGGTGGTCAGCGCATGCGCGGTGCCGACGTTGAAGGTGAAGGCGTCTTTGAGGTCTTTCGTCGAGGTGGTCAGCAGGGTGTTCGGCATGGTTCCGCCGACGTTGTTGACGACGATGTCCAGCTTGCCCAACGCGTCGACGGCCTGTTCGGCCAGTGTCGCCGTCTGCTCAGGGTGGGCCAGGTCGGCGACGACGATATGAGCGCGGCGGCCAGCACTCTCAACCTGCTTGGCGACGCCTTCAAGCTGGACCTGAGTGCGCGCCGCGATAAGCACATCCGCACCGGCTTCGGCGAAGGCCACCGCGATGGCTGCGCCTAGGCCGCGGCCGGCGCCGGTGACGACCGCCACCTGGCCACCGAGTCGGAATTTGTCGAGGATCACCGGGTCACCGTAACTTGTCGGCGGTCCACCCTAGAATCGAAAGCATGTTCGATACACAATTACCGAGCCTGGAAGACATCGGCAAGCTCGACAACGCCGGCTTGGTCGACACCATGCAGCACGCGGGGGCGCTGCAGGCCGCGTGGCTTGCCCGGGTCTTCGCCGCTGGGGCTGCGCTGTATCAGCGCCGGTTGGCCGAGCAGGATGTCGCTGACCGGGAAATCTGGGCGATCGACGGCTGGGAAGGGGTGGCCGCTGAGATCGCAGCCGCGCAGGGTATCAGCCGCGGGCGGGCGGCCGGCCAGTTGCGCATCGGTTTGGTACTCGCTGAGCGGCTGCCCAGGTTCGGTGCGCTGTTCGCCGACGGTGTGGTGGACTTTCAGTTGGTTTCTGCGGTGGTGCATCGCACCGAGCTGATGACCGATCCCGATGCGATTCCGCGGATGGACCGCTGGCTGGAACGCAACGCGCCCCGGTGGGGCAAATGGTCGCGCAACCGCATGGTGGAAGCAATCGACTATTGGGTGCAGGTTCTTGAACCCGCTGCGGTGCGTGAGGCTCGCAGCATCGACGAGACTCGCCACATCGGAGTGTCACCACTGCATTCGGGCCTAGCCGAGATTTGGGGCGATGTCCGTACCCCGGATGCGCTGGCCTTCGACCAACGGCTCGACGAGCTGGCCGCCACGGTCTGTTCAGCCGATCCGCGCACCAAGGAGCAGCGCCGTGCCGACGCGTTGTCCGCGCTGGCGGCCCGGGCGATGACGATGGCCTGTGAATGTGGCTCGCCGGATTGTCCGGCCGCTGGCGGCGACGCCCCGATCGGTGCAGTGATGATCCATGTGATGGCCGAACAAGCCACCGTCCACGGCGATTCGGATACACCCGGGTTTGTCCCCGGGTTCGGTGGGCTGTCGGCGGAAGCGGTGCGCAAGGCCGCTAAATCGGCTAAGCAGCGGCAGATCCGGCACCCCGGCGATGCGCCGCCGGAGTCCGGTTATCGGCCGTCGGCGGCCTTGGCGGACTTTATTCGGTGTCGCGATTTGACGTGCCGGTTTCCCGGCTGCGGCCGGCCGGCGGAGTTCGCCGATATCGACCACACTGTGCCCTATCCGCTCGGGCCGACGCACGCGTCGAACTGCAAGCTGCTCTGCCGTTTTCATCACCTTTTGAAGACGTTTTGGACCGGCCCGAACGGGTGGCGGGATCGTCAGGAACCCGACGGAACTGTCATCTGGATCAGCCCCACCGGACACACCTACGTCACCAAACCATTCGGTGCCCTGTTCTTCCCGCAGCTCGCGCTTCCTACCGGCGAGCTGGACTTGCCGAAGTGGTCACCGACCGGCAACCGCGGACTGATGATGCCCACCCGGCGTCGCAGCAGGGCAGAAGATCGGGCCTACCGGATACAACTGGAACGCAGTCACAACGAGATCCGCCTCGCCGCGCAAGCCGCTGAAGCGCGAGCCGCCGAAGAAGTGGAACGGATCGCCGCCGGTAAAGATCCGCCGCCCTTCTAGGTCTACTTTTTAGCAGCAGTCTTTTTGGCCGGAGCCTTCTTAGCCGAAGCCTTTCTCGCCGAAGCCTTTTTCGCCGGGGCCTTGTTGTCCTTCGACCGCGACTTCACGCTGGCCTCCAGCTTGGCCAGCAGGTCGGAGACGTCTTCGGTCTCGTCCAGCTCAGTGGGCTGCTCCTCGGCGATAAACGCTTCGCCGCCTTCGAGTTTGGCTTCGATCAGCTCGTGCAGCTGCTCCTGGTAGGCGTCGTGGTAGCGATCGGGATCGAAGTCGTCGGCCATCGATTCGACCACCTGGCCGGCCATCTTCAACTCCGCCGGCTTGATCTCGACTTCTTTGTCCAGCGCCGGGAAGTCCGGGTCGCGGATCTCATCGGGCCATAGCAGGGTGTGGATGACCATCACGTCGCGTTTGCTGAAGTCCTTGACCCGCAACGCGGCCAGCCGCGTCTTGTTGCGCAGTGCGAAGTGCACGATCGCTACCCGATCGGTCTCGGCGAGTGT
>CAZPZQ010000128.1:0-8979 GCA_964590745.1 uncultured Mycobacterium sp.
GCCGGTAAGCTACCAAATCTTCCGGATGGGCTACTACGCGCTGCTGGTGCCCGGCACCGCGCTGGCCAAAGATGCTGCCGGCGACAAGTGGTCGCAGGGCATGCTCTACCTGGCGAACTTCAATGCACCGTACGCGATGTGGGTGCCGACGGTGCTGGCGACCGCGATCGGTCTGGTGCTGTGGATGTCCGCGGGTCTGCGCCGGGTGCCCCGCCGCCCGGTGGCGGCCGGGTACGGTCGGTGGGCCCGACTGGTGCAAAGCCCGACGGCGGTGGTGGGCTTCTTCGTGTTCAGCGGACTGCTGCAGGGCGCCTACTGGACGCGGCAGGGCGGTGACTTCATGCACGGCCGGGTGCTGCTGATGCCGCTGTTCTGTCTGCTGGCGCCGCTAGCCGTGATTCCGGTGTTGCTGCCCGGTGAGAAGAGGTTCCCCGCCGAGCCCGGTCACCTGCTGTCCGCCGCGGTCGGGGTGCTGTGGCTGGCGCTGGCCGGTTGGGCGCTGTGGGCGGCCAATTCGCCGGGGATGGGTGACTTCTACAACGACTCAGCCACCCGGGTCACCTACTCCGGGATCGTCGACGAGCGCCGGTTCTACTCCCAGGCCACCGGGCATGCTCACCCGCTCACCGCCGCGGATTACCTGGACTATCCGCGTATGCGCGCGGTGATCACCACCATCAACGCCACCCCGGCCGGCGCATTGCTGCTGCCGTCCGGCAACTACGACCAATGGGACGTTGTTCCGGTCATCCAGCCGGTGCCGGATACGCCGGGCACCCCGCCGGATCCGGACGGCGGCGGACCGCACACCGTCTTTTTCACCAACCTCGGCATGCTGGGCATGAACGTCGGCCTCAATGTGCGGGTGCTGGACCAGATCGGGCTGGCAAACCCGATCGCGGCGCACTCAGAACGGCTGCAGCACAGTCGGATCGGCCACGACAAGGATTTGTTCCGGGACTGGGTGGTCGCCGACGGGCCGTGGGTGAAGTGGTATCCGGGTGTTCCCGGTTATCTGGATCCGGACTGGGTCGCCCAGGCCGAGGCGGCGCTGCAGTGCCCGGTCACCGCGTCGGTGCTCAATTCGGTTCGCGCGCCGATGAATCCACACCGGTTCCTGTCGAACCTGCTGCACTCATTCGAGTTCACCAGGTACCGGATCGATCGGGTACCGCGGCAAGAGCTGATCCGGTGCGGACTGGACATACCTGAGCCGACCAAACCGCCCTATACCGGCCTGCCGGCCACCGGGCCGTGAGCCGACGACAGCCGTCGAGCCGGGGCTATGTTCAACGTTAGGGGTTTGCGTAACGGTTTAGGGGGTGGGAGAGGAACTATCGGGTGGCCCGCTTCGATGGTGCGTCTGAGCCGATGAGTGCGGCCGGTGCGGCGGTGTTCCCCGCCGATGACGAGATCGGGCGACACCTGGCCACGGTTGACTGGGTAACCACACCGCTCGGACCGCCGGCTGGCTGGCCGCGTAATTTGCAGACCGCGGTGAACATTGTGCTGTCGTCCCGATTTTCCATGTGGATGGCCTGGGGCGCCGAGTTGACCTTCTTCTGCAACGACGCCTACCGCCGAACCACCTTGGGCGACAAGTATCCGTGGGCGCTGGGACGGCCGGCCAACGAGGTGTGGGCCGAGATCTGGCCCGACGTCAGCCCGCGGACCGCCCGGGTGCTCTCGACCGGGGAGGCGACCTGGGACGAGGCGCTCCTGCTGTTTTTGGGGCGGTCCGGCTATCTCGAGGAGACCTATCACACGTTCTCCTACAGCCCGTTGGCCGATGACACCGGCCAGGTGGCCGGCATGCTGTGTGTGGTCAGCGAGGACACCGCGCGGGTGATCGGTGAGCGGCGAATGGCCACGCTGCGCGGCCTGGGTTCGAACCCCAGTGTGGTGCGCACCGAGCAGCAGATGCTGGAGTTCGCCGTCGAGCAACTCGGCCGCAACCTGCACGATCTTCCGTTCGGCTTGATCTATCTGTTCGACCACGGCGACGCCGCCGCCGCCCGGCTCGCCGGCGCCAGCGGGATCACCGCCGGACATCCCGCGGCGCCGCAACTGCTGCCGGCCGACGGTGCGGCGGTGTGGCCGGTGGAGAAACCGACGCGCGGGGAATCGGTGTTGGTCGATCTGGACGACGCGGCGTTGTCGCTGCCGACCGGCGCATGGTCCGAACCGCCGACCCAGGCGCTGGTCGTGCCGCTGCTGCAGCCGGGCAGCACGCCACCTTTTGGGTTCTTGGTCGCCGCACTCAACCGGTATCGCCGGCTCGACGGCCGGTACCGCTCGTTCATCGAATTGGTTGCCGGACATATCGCAGCCGGTATTAACAGCGCACGCAGTTACCAAACTCAGCAGCGTCGGGCCGAGGAGCTGGCCGAACTCGACCGAGCCAAGACCACCTTCTTCTCCAACATCAGCCACGAGTTCCGCACTCCGCTCACCCTGATTCTGGGCCCGGTCGACGAGCTGCGCCGGCGCCCAGGCGGGCTCGATGAGCAGGCCCGCCGGGAGCTGGAACTGGTGCACCGCAACGGCTTACGACTCACCAAGTTGGTCAACACGCTGTTGGATTTCTCCCGCATCCAAGCCAGCCGGATGCAAGCGAGCTACCAGCCGGTCGACCTGGCCGCTGTCACCGCCGAACTGGCCAGCGTGTTCCGGTCGGCCATCGAACAAGCCGGGCTGACCCTGGTGGTGGACTGCCCGCCGTTGGGCGAACCGGTGTACGTCGACCATGACATGTGGGAGAAGGTGATGCTCAATCTGCTGTCCAACGCACTGAAATACACCTTCGCCGGCCGCATCACCGTCCGGGTGACCCGCAGCAACACCGAGGCGATCGTCACCGTCGCCGACACCGGGGTCGGCATCGAGCCCGCCGAGATGCCGCGGCTGTTCGAACGATTCCACCGCATCGAATCCGCTCGGGCCCGGTCGACCGAGGGGTCGGGCATTGGGCTGGCTCTGGTCAAAGAGCTCATCGAGTTGCACGGTGGCACGATCACCGCCGACAGCGCAGCAGGTTTCGGCTGTACGTTCGCGGTTCGCCTGCCGTTCGGTGCCGCGCACCTGCCTGCGGACGACGTCGCCGCACCCCGAGACACCGTCGGAGTGTCGGCTATCGCCGATCCATACCTGCAAGAAGCGCTCAGTTGGCTGCCCACTGACACCCGTCCCGCCCGGCAAGCCGGCGCTGCGGCAGCCACCGTGGTCGGTGTTGCGGCAGCCGGTTCGGAGCCGTCGACCCGCGTCCTGGTCGCCGACGACAACGCCGACATGCGCGAATACCTGACTGCGCTGCTGCGCACCGGCGGCTATCAGGTCCACGCGGTCAGCGACGGCGAGCAAGCCCTCAACGTCCTGGGTGGTGATGTCTTCGACGTGGTGATCAGTGACGTCATGATGCCCCGGCTGGATGGTTTGGAACTGCTGGCCGCGCTGCGCAGGGACCCGCACACCGCTGCCGTGCCGGTCCTGCTGTTGTCCGCGCGGGCCGGACAAGAAGCCGCCATCGAAGGTCTGCAAGCCGGTGCCGATGACTACCTGGTCAAACCGTTCGCGGCGGCGGAGCTGCTGGCCCGGGTGCGGGCCAACGTCGAACTGGCGCGGCTGCGCAACCATCACGCTCGCTGGCGCACCGCCCTGGTCGATTCCCTGCAAGAAGGCTTCTTCGTCTGCGACGAGCACGGTGCGGTCGTCGAGATCAACACCGCGTTCACCGACATCCTCGGCTACGGGCCCGACGGTTTGCCCTACCAGCCCATCCATCCGTGGTGGCCGGACGCCGACACTGATCCGGACGCTCACCGCCGGGTCGCTGAGGCGTTCGCCGGACTGTTAGCGCAGCACCACGGCGACTACACCATCCCGCTCACCCACCGGGACGGCCACCGGTTGTGGGTCCGCGCCACGGTCAACCACGTCGACGACCTCGACACCGGTCGACGGGTCATGGTCGGCACGCTGCGCAACGTCACCGCCGAACACTACGCCGAGCAACGCCAGAGCGCGTTGACCGCACTGCATCAGCAACTGGCTCAAGCTGACACCGTCACCGACGCCTTGACCGCCACAGCTGAGGAGCTGCGCCGGCTGTGGCAAGCGCGCCGCGTTCTGGCCGTCACGTTCCCCGCCCGACCGGCAGCCGCCGCAGTTGACCCACCTGAGCTGGTGTGCGCCGGTGAGCCGATTCAATGGAGTGCGCTGTCACCGCAGCAGCAACAGCGCATCGAGTCGTTGCGCGATGCCGACCCGCTCACCATCGACACCGCCACACCCGACGCGGCGAGTATCGCCGTGCAGCATCCGCACGGGGTGCTGGTCATCTGGGTGCAGCTGACACCGGAGAAGCGATGGTTCACCTCCGATGATCGCACCCTGCTGACATTGCTGGCCAGCCGCCTGGGCCAAGGTCTGCACCGGGTGTATCAGCACGACCAGCAACGCGAGGCCGCGCTGGCGCTGCAACATGCGATTCTCGGGCCCGCGCAACTGCCCGGCGGGTTCGCCGCGCGCTACCGCCCGGCCAGCCGCCCCCTGCACGTCGGCGGTGACTGGTACGACGTGATCGACCTGGCCGACGGGCGGATCGGGCTGGTCGTCGGCGACTGCGTCGGCCATGGCTTGCCCGCCGCCACGGTGATGGGCCAATTGCGCAGCGCCTGTCGCGCATTGCTGCTCGAACACCACAGCCCGGGCGCCGCGCTGGTCGGGTTGGGCCGGTTCGCTGAGCGGCTACCCGGGGCGCACTGCACCACCGCGTTCTGCGCGGTGCTGACTGCCGACACCGGTGACCTGGTCTACTCCAACGCCGGGCACCCACCGCCCATCCTGCGCTACGCCGATGGCAGTACCGGGCTCCTCGATGGTGGCCTCGACCTGCCGCTGGCGGTCCGCCCCCACCAGCACCGCCCGGAAGCCCGGGTCACCCTGCCGCCGCGAGCCACCCTGCTGCTCTACACCGATGGCCTGGTTGAACGCCGTCGCACCTCGTTGGACGTCGGCGTCGGTCGCGCTATCGGCCTGCTTCGAGACGACCGGGATGGTGAGCTCGATGAGGTGGCCGATCGCCTGGTGTCGGAGCTGGCTCCGGCCGGCGGTTATCCCGACGACGTTGTCGTCTTGCTGTACCGCCAACCCGCCCCGCTACAACTGCAATTCAGTGCGCACACCGACAATCTCGCCGTCAGCCGTGCCGCGCTACGCGGCTGGCTGACCCGAGCCGGTGTGTCACCCGACCAGACCGTCAATGTGCTGATCGCCGCCGGGGAAGCCGTCACCAACGCCATCGAACACGGCCACCGCGATCACCCGGAAGGCATCATCACGCTGCACGCCAGCACCCTCGGCGATCAGCTACAGGTCTGCGTCACCGACACCGGCTACTGGAAGCCACCCCCCCGCAACGCCGACAACCGCCGCGGCCGCGGCATTGCGCTCATGCGTGCGCTGATGAACGACTGCGTCATTCATCCCGGCGTGGACGGCACCACCGTCCACTTGCACTCCAGAATCAGCTGATGGCACCCGGGGCAGCCGCAGCCCACCCGGCGCGCCGAGATGACTCGTTTCAGCCTCGGGTCAACGTCGCACTCGGGGCGTGACCGCCTCGGTGACGCTGGGATAGATCGCGACGATGCTGTCTAGCTTTGTCACTTCGATAGGACGAACCACTTCGGGCTGAGTGGCCACCAGTCGAACCGTTATCCCGTTCGCCGTTCCCTTTTCATGGCACTCGAACAAAGCATTCAACCCGGCGCTGGCGAAAAAAGTGACTCCCTGCAGATCGATGACGAGCAATGCTGACGGCTGGCCCGCTGCTACTGCCGTGGCGGTAACCAGGTGATCGGCCAACTCCGCAACATTGCTCGAGTCGATGTCGCCTTCGACACGAACCACGACCACCTCGTCGATCAGGTCGTGACCGACCACTAACCGCATCACGGCTCCGTCCCCGCGGTTGCACGCCCTACTGCAGCAGATCGCTTTCCGGTCAAAACAACCCGCGACGGCTGCTTGGCTGCGGTCCGAACCTTCAACCGCCTAAGCCACTCGCGTAACGAGATCGTAACCCGCACCGCCGGTCTAGCGCCACGACTTTGCTCAACGGGCCCCGTTGATGGAGGCCACCGCCGTCATCGTTGCCTTCCTTGGCCGACGCTCGGTCCGCAAACCGGTATCGCCCGCCCGTTCCATCCGTTGGTACGAGCGCGCTCGGAGGACCCGGCGCCCACGAATGCGCTGAGCCCCCGGACCGCCAGGGATGCTAGCGCCTCGCCGGCCTGGGCGGGACCCCGCCGGTGATCGCTTGGATCAGCGAGGTTTCCGCAACTCGGTGTGGCGGCTCCGGTGGTATGTCAGCATGAGCGGATGCACGGATATTGGCGGACCTCGCTGGCCGCTGCCGCGATGTTGTTGGCTTGGGCGCTGCCGGGCGCCGCCGTTCCAAGCGCGAACGCCGCGCCGGCGGCAACGGCGGCTGACGAGCAGGCGTGCCCGGACGTTGAGGTGGTCTATGCCCGCGGCACCGGTGAAGAACCCGGCGTCGGCGCGGCGGGCCGGGAATTCATCGACTCACTGCGCTCCAAGCTGGACACCAAATCGTTGGCGGTGTATCCGGTCAGCTACCCGGCAACCGACGACTGGCCGACCGGCATCGATGGAATCCGGGACGCGAGTGCACACATCCAGTCGGTGGTGGCCGCCTGCCCGACCACCAAACTGGTGCTCGGCGGCTGGTCGCAGGGCGCGGCGGTGGTGGCGTTCGCCACCGCCAACGCCGTACCCGATGGCCTGCCCGACGGGGTCGACGCGGCCGCCATACCCAAGCCGATGGCGCCCGAGGTCGCCGAGCACGTCGCCGCGCTGGTCTTGCTCGCCAAGCCCAACGAGCGGGCGATGAAATTCTTGGGCCAACCTGCGATCGTCACCGGGCCGCTGTATGGACCGAAAACCATCGAACTGTGCATCCAAGGTGACGTGATCTGTTCCGACGGCTTGGACCTGTCCGTGCACAATCCGGACAACTACCACGACATGGTCGAACAGGCAGCGGTTTACGCGGCAAGCCGGATTGTGGCCTGACTTGGCGTGCCGGAGTCGAGCCTTGCCTAGGAGCGACCCGCATTTTCGCATTTTCAGCCCGCCGCTCGGCAAGCGGTTCTTCCACCAGGGAGCGGCGCCGGCTGACTTTGCCGCCGAGTTTCCGAAGGTCGAACAGCGCGTCTTCGGGGCGGTGGATGACCAGTTTCGAACCCTGCGATACGCAGGTGCATCCGGTCACCGGCGGACAGGCCCAGGGCCTCGCGGATCGCGACCGGAATCACGACTCGGCCTTGCGGTCCGATGGTGACCGCGGCATGCATCGTTAAATCGTGGCGTTGCGGCATAGTGTGCCCCCGTCAGTGGATGTCAGTCGGGCCGGACCCGATGGTGGGCGCCACCAACGGATGCGGATGTTTCGCCCCGGTGTCACCGCTGCCGTAGGGGCGGGTGATGATCTGCAACCGGTGCCCGTTCGGGTCGTCGAAATACCCGCCGCGCCCGTCGTCCCAGCTGTTGATCTCACCGGGGTGCTGATGGCCAGGGTCCGCCCAATAGGGCAGCTGGCGTTGTTTGATCCGGTCGAAGATCTCGTCGAACTCGGTTTCGGTGACCAAAAAGGCGTAGCGCAGCCGATCGAAGTCGTCCTCGGTGTCGATGAAATCCAGGGTGGTGTCGTCGCTGACCCGGAGCACCACGAACTTGCCGAGCGTGCAGGCGGCGTCTAGGCCGAGGATTTCGAGCTTCCTTGCTGGCGTGACGTTCTGGGCTACCGAGCACCCGGTTCGACCGGCCCCACCATGCGGTTGACTGTGAGAAACGCCACTTAGCCGCCGGAAACCGGAAGTCGCGCAGCAACCGGGGCCGCCCCGCGTCACCGGCCCGAATGCGGTCCAGCGTTACCTGGACCGCCGTCAGCCGGCACTGCGCGCACCGGCGGATGGCAGTTCTCTAAGCGAGCGATGGCACGTCTATGTGGTTGACTACACCGGGCATTGCGGCGCCTGGTGGCCGCAGCATCCGGCCGAAGCCGAACGGATATGGCCAGCGAACACCCGAAACAACGATGAGGAATGCACGGATGAAGCTTGTTGACAGGCTGGCCGGGGCGGCGAAAGGTCTGCCGCTCCGGGTCATGGTCGCCGCCGCGGGTGCGGCCCTATTGTCGGGATTGATCGGCGTGGTGGGTGGCACCGCGACCGCCGGGGCGTTCTCCCGGCCGGGACTGCCGGTGGAGTACCTGCAGGTGCCGTCGGCCGCGATGGGACGCGACATCAAGATCCAGTTCCAAAGCGGCGGCACCGACTCGCCCGCGCTGTACCTGCTCGACGGCATGCGGGCTCAAGACGACTACAACGGCTGGGACATCAACACCCCGGCCTTCGAGTGGTACCTGGACTCGGGTCTGTCGGTGGTGATGCCGGTGGGCGGCCAGTCCAGCTTCTACAGCGATTGGTACAAGCCGGCGTGCGGCAAGGCGGGCTGCTCCACCTACAAGTGGGAGACTTTCCTGACCAGCGAGCTGCCCCAGTACCTGGCCAGCGAGTACAAGGTCAAACCGACCGGCTCGGCCGCGGTCGGCCTGTCGATGGCCGGCGCGTCGGCGCTGACCCTGGCGATCTACCACCCGCAGCAGTTCGTCTACGCCGGTTCGCTGTCCGGTTACATCAACCCCGACGCCGGGAAGGGCTGGATCGGTCTGGCGATGGGTGATGCCGGCGGCTATAAGAAGGAAGACATGTGGGGCCCGGACAATGACCCGGCCTGGAAGCGCAACGACCCGACGCTCAACGTCGCGCAACTGGTGGCCAACAACACCCGGTTGTGGATCTACTGCGGTAACGGCAAGCCCAACGAACTGGGCGGCGACAACTTGCCGGCCACCTTCTTAGAAGGCAACTTCATGATCGGCCAGAACAAGAAGTT
>CAZPZQ010000129.1:0-8946 GCA_964590745.1 uncultured Mycobacterium sp.
GGCCTGTCCATGGACTACGAGATTTTCCTGCTGACCCGGATCCGGGAACGATTCCTGCAGGTCGGCAGCAATCACGACGCGGTGGCCTACGGGGTGAGCACCAGCGCCCGAACCATCACCAGCGCCGCCCTCATCATGATCGCGGTGTTCATCGGCTTCGCGTTCGCCGGCATGCCGATCGTCGCCGAACTCGGCGTTGCCTGTGCGGTTGCCATCGCGGTGGACGCCACGGTGGTCCGGTTGGTCCTGGTGCCGGCGCTGATGGCCATCTGCGCGCAGTGGAACTGGTGGCTGCCCGGCTGGCTGGACCGCATCCTGCCGTCGGTGGACTTCGAGAAGCCGCTGCCGAGCGTCGACCTGGGCGGTGTGGTGGTGATCCCGGACGACATCCCCGCGCTGATCACGCCCGGCGCCGACCTGCGCATGGTGGTGAAGTCGGCGGCTCGCCTCAAACACCTGGTGCCGGATGCCATCTGCGTCGCCGACCCGCTGGCGTTGCGCGGCTGCGGACCCAACCGGGTGGCCACCGCACCGTCGCCGGTGGCGGCGGTTTCACCACCGGCCGGCAACGGCCATTCGGTGACGAAGAAGTGGGCGGGTGGTTGGCCGCATCGCAACGGTGCCGGCCGGGCGCTACCCCGGGCGGTGCGTCCGGTGCATCCGGTCACCATGTGGCGCGGTCGGCTTGCCGTCGCCCTGGACGCGCTGGAGGCCACGGCGGAGGAGGCTGGCCCGGTCGAGGGGTCCGGCGCCTGCGCCTTCACCCGCTGCAGCCCGGTGGAGACCACCACCGTCCAACTGCCCACCGGCGACCGGTTGCAAATCCCCACCGGTGCGGAGACGCTGCGCCTCAAGGGGTATCTGATCATGTCCCGCAACCGCCGCCGGGACTACCGTGATTTTGCCGAATTGGTCGACGCGCTGGAACCGCAAACCGCGGCGATGACGCTGGTCGAGATCGACGAGTACTACTCTGGTCAACCAGCCAGCCGACAGTGGCTCGCCACCGAACTGGTCCGCCGACTTGCCGATCCGTGCCCGGCCGACCTTGACGGCAACGGCTCGTCCGACGCCAGCACCGGCTGGTCGGAGGTCCGGCAGCGGTGCCTCGCGGTAGCGGTGGCGATGCTCGAGGAGGCGAGGTGACGTTGGCGGTGGACCCGCGTCGCGGATCGGTGCCGGACCGACCCGATGCCGAGCCTCGACCGGTGGAGTTCTGGTCGACGGCAGCCATTCGCTCGGCGCTGCAAAGCGGCGACATCGCCACCTGGCAGCGCATTGTGGTCGCACTGAAACGCGACCCGTACGGGCGCACCGCACGCCAGGTCGAAGAAGTGCTGGACGATACCCAGCCCTACGGCATCTCCCAGGCGCTCACGGAGGTGCTGGCCCGTGCCCGCACCCATTTGGAGACCAACGAGCGGGCCGAGGTCGCGCGGCATATGCGGCTGCTAATTCAGCGATCTGGGTTGAGCCAACAGGAATTCGCGTCCCGCATCGGTGTTCCGGACGACGAGCTGACCAGCTACCTGAACGCTGATCTCAGCCCACCGGCCACCCTGATGATCCGGATGCGTCGGCTCTCCGACCGGTTCGTCAAAATGCACGCCGACCGATCGAATGGCTCGGTCTGAAATCAGGGTGCTCAGCGAACGTGGATCGGTGACATTTCCAGCACCAGCCAGCGGTCGTCGCGCTTAGTCAGCGTCACCCGCACCGGCACCACCGTTTGTCTGGTGTCTTGGCCCAGTACACTCTGGGTGCTGCGCAGCACCACCACCACCCGGGCCGCCGACGGTCCGATCGCCTCAACACCCGCGGTCAGCGGCTGCGCTTGCACGGCGACATTGCGGTAGGCCAGGTCGGTGGCCGCCCGGCCGATGTTCTCCTTGAACGCCTGCACCCGGTCCGGCGCCATCATCGCCGCCGCTCGATCCAGCGATGCATTCGGATCGGCCGGCGAGACGGTCGCCGCCGCCGCGGCCATCTCGGTGGCGATCTTCACCACCTCGCCCGAGCTGTCCCGCAAGTCGCGATCCGGCGTGGTCCATCGGGTGTACTGCAGCACCACCGCCGCCGCCAGCGCCGCCGTGCACAATACGACAACGGCCAGCCGCAGGCCGGGCCGTTCGTCATCGGTTCCGACCGTCACCCCGTCGCGGCGCAGCAGCACGAAATTCAGCGCGACACCCTCAACGATCAGCAATATCAGTACCGAGCATGCCGCCACCCACCACTGTGGCCAGTTGAGCACCAGGCCGATCATCAGCAGCGCCGCGATACCGGCCAGCGGCGCTGCGATATCAAAGGCCAATACCCGCCACAGGCTTCGTATCGACACCTGTCGGAGTTTGTTCATCGGATCGACCTCATCCGTGAGATCAGCAGTCTGCCGTCCACATCGGAGACGTCGAGTTCCAGCGCCCAGTGCACGGTCTGCGGTTTGCCGCCGACATTCTCCGCGATCGAGGTCGCGATCACCGCCACCGGATCGGTGCGCCGGCCCACCGCAGGGGCCGTTTGATCGTCAGCACCCGGTGCGCCGGCGCCGGGGTCGTAGCGGTCGGACTCGATGGCCACCGCCTCGATCCGGCCGGTGCTGCGTGACTGTATACGCTGCACCACTTCCCGATACTGCTGGACCGTGCCGTCGAATTCGGTGTTGAGCTGGCCGGCGGTCTTGTCATGCAGCCGCTGCATACCCTTGTCGACGTTTTCGGCATTCAAGTTGATCAGCACGCTGGTCCAACTGGCCGCCGTCTGCAGAACCCGGCTGCGGTAGGAGCGCTCGTCGACGTCGCGACGGTGCATCGACCAGGTGATCAGCCCGAATACCACCGCGGCGACCGAAACCAGCCCCAACAGGGCGGACGCCAGCCCGTACGCCGAGAAAACCCGCCCGTCGGACCGTTCGGTGTCGGGTTCCGTCGGCGCTGCCACTTCGTCAGACCCGGTCGCTGCGGTGTCCTGCTGCGCTGTGGTGTCTTCGGTGTCTCCGGTGTCTCCGGTGTCTCCGGTGTCTCCGGTGTCTCCGGTGTCTTCGACTCGCCGCTCGTCGCCGGTCACCTCCGCGTCCGCACTGGCCGGTGGTTCTCCCTGCTGCTCGTCAGGCATGGCGGTGAGGCTACAGGATGGTGCAGCTAACCGGCGTGCGAGGATGGGCGAGGTGAGTTCACAAGGCATCCGTTCCGGTCTTGACCTGCGCTACGTCGACACCTCCGTCCGCCCGCATGATGATTTGTTCGGCCACGTCAACGGCCGATGGCTGGCGGACTACCAAATACCTGCGGATCGCGCCACCGACGGTGCCTTTCGCCGGCTGTTCGACCAAGCTGAGGCGCAGGTCCGCGACCTGATCACCCAAGCCGGTGACAATCGGCCGGCCGTCGGCTCCGATGAGCAGCGCATCGGTGACCTCTACGTCAGCTTTCTCGACGAGGAGGCCGTCGAACGCCGCGGGCTGCGCCCGTTGTTCGACGAACTGGCGCTGATTGACCACGCCGACGACCGCGACGCACTCGCCGGGACCCTCGGCGCGTTGCAGCGCACCGGGATCGGCGGCGGGGTCGGGTTGTATGTGGACACCGACGCCAAGGACTCCGCCCGCTACCTGGTGCACCTCAACCAGTCCGGGATTGGGCTGCCCGACGAGTCGTACTACCGCGACGAACAGCATGCCGAGATTTTGGCCGCCTACCCGCGCCACATCGCCGCGATGTTCGCTCTGGTGTACGGTGGCGGCCCAGCCGGCCATGCCGAAACAGCGGCCCGGATCGTGGCGCTGGAAGCCAAACTGGCGGATGCGCACTGGGATGTGGTCAAGCGACGCGACGCCGAGCTGACGTACAACCTGCGCAGGTTCGCTGACCTACCTGAGGAGGCGGCCGGTTTCGATTGGGCCGGATGGTTCAGCGGCCTCGGGGGTTCGACCGGCGCCTTCTCGGATGCGGTGGCCGAACTGGTGGTGCGCCAACCCGACTACCTGTCCGCGTTCGCCGCGCTGTGGCGCAGCGAGCCGCTTTCGGATTGGCAGGCCTGGGCGCGGTGGCGGCTGATTCACGGCCGCGCCGGCATCCTCACCGCGGCGCTGGTGACCGAAGATTTCGAATTCTACGGGCGCACACTGACCGGCGCCGAGCAGCTCCGTGACCGTTGGAAGCGCGGGGTGGCGCTGGTAGAGAACCTGGTCGGCGATGCGGTGGGACGGCTTTACGTGGCGCGGCATTTCCCGCCGGACGCCAAGGAGCGCATCGACGTGCTGGTGGACAACCTGCGGGAGGCCTACCGGGTCAGCATCTCCGAGCTGGACTGGATGACGCCGCAAACTCGGGAGCGGGCGTTGGCCAAACTGGCCAAATTCACTCCCAAGGTGGGGTATCCGGCCAAATGGCGCGACTACTCGGCACTGGTGATCGACCGAGCTGACCTGTACGGCAACTACCGGCGCGGCTGCGCAGTCAACCATGATCGTGAGCTGGCGAAGTTAGCCGGGCCGGTGGATCGAGACGAATGGTTCATGACGCCGCAGACCGTCAACGCCTACTACAACCCGGGAATGAACGAAATCGTCTTTCCCGCTGCGATTTTGCAGCCTCCGTTTTTCGACCCTGACGCCGACGACGCGGCGAACTACGGCGGGATAGGCGCAGTGATCGGCCATGAGATCGGGCACGGCTTCGACGACCAGGGCGCCAAGTACGACGGCGACGGCAACCTCGTCGACTGGTGGACCGACGACGACCGCGCCGAGTTCGCCAAGCGCACCGCCGCGTTGATCGCTCAATACGACGGCTATGCACCGCGTGCGCTGGCGAATGGCCACCGAGTCAACGGCGCGTTCACCGTCGGCGAGAACATCGGAGATTTGGGCGGTCTGTCGATTGCGCTGCTCGCTTACCAGTTGTCGCTGAACGGCCGTCCGGCTCCGGTCATCGATGAATTGACCGGTGTCCAGCGGGTTTTTTATGGCTGGGCGCAAGTGTGGCGGACCAAATCCCGCGACGCCGAAGCGATCCGGCGCCTGGCGGTGGATCCGCACTCGCCGCCGGAATTCCGCTGCAATGGTGTGGTCCGCAATCTGGATGCCTTCTATGACGCTTTCGACGTCACCGACGGCGATGCGTTGTATCTGGAGCCGTCAGCCCGGGTCCGCATCTGGGCTCAGTAGCGAGCAGCTACCGGGAAGGCTAGATCTGCCAGTCGTTGGCGCCGTCGTTCTTCGTGTAGCTGCCGACGGAGTTTTTCACCACCACCGGGTCACCGCTGCCGAAGTTGTCGTAGAACCACTTGGCATTGGCTGGGCTGAGGTTGATGCAGCCGTGACTGACGTTGCGCTTGCCCTGGTCGTTCACCGACCACGGTGCGCTGTGCACGAATCCGCCGCTGTTGTCGATGCGCACGGCGTCTTGCACGGTCACCTTGTAGCCGTATTTCGAATCGACCGGCACCCCATACGTCGAGGAATCCATCACCACCGTGGGGAACTTCTCCAGCACGTAGTAGGTGCCGTTGGGGGTTTCATGGCCGCCGGCTGACATCCCCATCGACACCGGGATGGTCTTTTCCACCTTGCCGTTGCGCACCACCGTCATCTGGTGCGTGGCATCGTCGATGGTGGCGACGAGCGAATCGCCGGTACGGAAACTCGACTTGGTCCCGCCGGCGTCGATGTTCACCGTGGTGTTGGCCGGCCAGAAGTCGATCGGCCGCCAGCGCAGCTGGGTTGGGGTCATCCAGTAGAACTTGCCGGGCACCGGCGGGTTCGACGAGATGTGCACCGCCTGCTCCGCCATCGCCTGGTCGGCGATCGGCCGCTGGAAGTTGATGATGATCGGCTTGGCTACTCCCACCATCGCCCCGTTGACCGGGTTGAACGACGGCGGCAAGAACGGCGCCTCGCCGGTGAACGGCTCCGGGTTCTGTCCGGCGGCTGTGCCGGTGGTCCGTGCCGTCGGTGGCGCGAGCGGATCGGCCGGCGGCGGCGCGAACGGGTCGGGCGGTGGCGCCATCGGGTCCGGTGGCGGCGGCGGCGCGGGCGGGTTCGGCGGCGGCGGGAACGCCAACGGATCCGCCGGCGGCGGAGGCGGCGCGAACGGGTCGGGTGGCGGAGGTATCGGCGCCTCTCCTGGAGGCGGCGCTGCGAACGGCTCCGGCGGCGGCGCATCCGCCGGGGCGGCGCCGGGCACCGGTGGGTCAGCAGGTGACTGCTGTGGCTCGGCCAGCGCCGACCCGCTGCCCAGCGTCAATCCGGTGGCCAGCCCGGCAACGCTCAACCAGGCGGCGAGGGTCCCCCACGTCGATCGCGACATCTGTGCACCTTCCGTAGCGATTTGATCCCAGTGTTACACGACACCGTGCTCAGCTAACTAATGTGCAGCGACCGAAACACCGGACCGCACGCGCCTTTGTAGCGGCGACCTGCGGTTTCGCTGAAGCGCCAGTGGCCGATGTTACGGTCTGGCGGACTGGGGGAAAACAACAAACAAGTGGCGACTGGCCGCCATCGCCGCCGTCACGGTGCCCACCAGAACGGCCGATGCACCCAACATCACCGGCACGCCGGCGTGTTCGAACAGCAGTCCACCGGCCAGTGACCCGGCGGTGATGCCGATCTGAAACGCGGTCACATACAGCCCCGACGCCCCGTCCGGGTCGTCCGGTGCGGTGCGCATCGCTGCCGATTGCACCATTGGTGAGACCGCCATCGCCATGGCGCCCCACAGCACGATTGCGCCGGTTCCCACGATCGCGGTCGGCAGGTTGTGCTGACCGCCCACCGCGAGCGCGGTCAACAGCACGAACGCGGCCGCCAGCGTCGCCATGCAGGTGGTAACCGCAATCTTCGGCCGATGATCCAACGGTCGCGCGATCAGCGGCATGGCCACCAGCCCGGCGACACCGAACGCGGCCAACACCCAGGCCAGGTTGGGTCCTCGCACCCCGACCACGTCGGCGATGATGACGGCAATGAAGGTGTAGGAGATGAAGTGTCCGGTGACGGCGACCAGCATCAACATGCTCACCGCGATGAGCCGCCGATTCCGGTAGTGATGACGACCCACCAACGCCAGCTGATCGGAGTTGAGCACCATCTCCGGCAGCACGACCCGGGCCGCCAAGGTGATGATCGCCGCTGCCGCGGTGATCACCAGCACCGCCGAGCGCCATCCCCAGAGCAGGCTCATCGCCGAGGTCAGCGGGATACCGACCACCAGCGCCAGGCTGGTCCCGACGTAGATCGTCGTGGTTGCCCGACCGGAGTGGCTGGCCGGTAACAGTCGCGTCGCGATCGGCGCGATCACCGACCACATCAGGCCGTGGGTGACGGCGCACAGCCCACGGCCGGCGGCCAGCACGGTGAAGTTCGGCGCCAGCGCCGAGATGAGCTGCGAGACGGTCAGGCAGGCCAGGCTCAACAGCAACGCCCGACGCCGGGGCCAGTGCGCGGTCCAACGGACCAGCGGAATCGTCGTCATCGCCGCGACCACGGCGTACCAGGCCAGCAGGGTGCCCACCAGCGCTTCGCTGACCTGCAGGTCGGGGGCGATCGCCGGCAGCGCGCCGACCGGCAGGATTTCCGCGGTGGGGTAGACGAAGGCCGCGCCGGACAGCACCGACAACTGCAGCGCGATCCGGGGGGTCCACGGCCCGGCGCGGGGCGTTCGAGTGCCAATGGTCATGGCGCGGCTTTGCCTGCCGAGCCGAGCGCGACGCGGCTGAGCTGCCCCGCCACGTTGCGCGATCCGGTCACGGTGGCCAGTCAATCACGGTGGCGAATCAGGAACGAACAAGTCGGGCGATGGCGGCCGAAGCTTCGGCGAGTTTCGCGTCGGCCTCTTCGCCACCTCCGGCGACGGCTCGGGTCACACAGTGGCCGAGATGCTCGTCAAGCAGGTTCAGCGCGACCGAGCGCAGCGCACTGTTGACCGCGCTGATCTGGGTGAGGACGTCGATGCAGTATTGGTCCTCGTCGATCATCCTGGCGATGCCGCGCACCTGACCTTCGATGCGGCGCAGACGCTTGGCGTAGTTGTCTTTGTTCGGCGAATACCCGGGTGCAGCGGTAGTCACTCAACCTCCAGCATCTGATTCATCTGATCGACCTCAGCCTGCTGCGACGCCGCGACGGACTTTGCCATGCCGATGATGTCGGGGCTTTGGCCGCGGGCGATTTCGGTTTGCGCCATGGTGATCGCACCCCGGTGGTGGTCAATCATCGACTGCAGCCACAGCCGGTCGAACCCGGCGCCGCGCAGTGTCGCCAGGTGGTCCATGGTGGCTTGGTCCACCATGCCGTGCCGGTCGGTCTGGTGTGGGTTGGCCAACGGAAACTCCCATTGCATGAGCTGCGCGCGGAACGCGTCGAGCTCGGATCGCTGCTGGTATGCGATCCGTTGAGCGAGTTCGACCAATTCGGGATTGGTGCTGCGGTCCGGGACCATTGCCGACAACTCGAGGGCCTGCTCGTGGTGCGGGATCATGTCCTGCAGAAATGCCACGTCCTGGGCGTTGCGGGCCGGGCCGGCCACCACCGCGGCATCCGACGATGCCGGGGCCCGGTGCTCGTCGGTAGACGACGCGTGGCAGCCGCCCGCGCCGGCGGCGGCGAGGGTAGCGGCGACGGCGACGGCAGCGGCTGGGACTGATCTCATGTGCCCACTGTAACGCATACCCCCTCCGGGTATCAGCGTCTCGGTGGCGTCCAATTGGTCGGGGTTCGGCGATCGCGGCATACTGGATAAATGCCCGCAGCAGGTACGAAAACCCCGGATATCAAGCCGCGCAGCCGCGACGTCACCGACGGCCTGGAGAAGGCCGCCGCGCGCGGGATGCTGCGGGCGGTAGGCATGGGCGACGACGACTTCGCCAAGCCGCAGATCGGGGTGGCCTCGTCGTGGAACGAGATCACCCCGTGCATCATGCCGTTGGACCGACTGGCCAAAGCCG
>CAZPZQ010000130.1:0-8932 GCA_964590745.1 uncultured Mycobacterium sp.
GATCGGCAATGCGTTGTCAGAGTTGTCGATGGTGACGGTGACCTCAGCGCGGCCCAGCGGCGCGCGGGACGATGTCCCGGCGAAAATAACGTCTTCCATTTTGCCGCCGCGGAGCGTCTTGGCGCCCTGCTCACCCATGACCCACGCCAGCGCGTCGACCACGTTGGACTTGCCCGAACCGTTCGGCCCGACCACGCAGGTGATCCCCGGCTCGAACCGCAGAGTCGTCGGCGAAGCGAAGGACTTGAAGCCCTTGAGCGTCAGACTCTTGAGGTGCACGACGTGCCAGACTACCGCCCGCTGGGGCTTGCGCGGTTAACGCTCGCTGAATCCATCGATCGGTTCGACCACGTCCGACCAGTCCGCGCTGACGGTATCGACGCGGCCGGGCGTGCTGTCGCTCCTGAGCAGGTCAAGTAGCCGTTGGCAGTGCTGACGCGGCCCTTGGGCAACGACTTGTACCCGTCCGTCCGGCCGGTTGGCGGCATAACCGGAAAGCCCCAACTCCAACGCCCGGGCGCGGGTCCACCAGCGAAACCCCACTCCTTGGACATGCCCGCGCACCCAGACGGTCAGCCGGACATCAGGCTCGGTCACGGCTGACCACCTCGAAGGTGACCTCGGTGCCCGACCTCAGCGTGCGACCCACCGTACAGGTGGTGTCGACCGCACGATGCGCGACGGTAACCGCTCGCAAGGTCTCGGCCTCGGTTAGGCCGGACAGCTCCAACTCCAAGGTCTCGGCCAGCCTCCGATAGCATTCGTGCGCTCGGTCGGCCTGGCCGGACACCGCGATGATCGCCGGGTAATCAGTGCCGAGATACCGGGACAGCGGGATGTCGCTGGCCATTCCGCTGCATGCGGCCAGTGCGATTTTGAGCAGTTCCCCGGGGGTGAACACACCGTCGACGTCCTCGGAACCGATGCATACTCGGGCGCCGCGGGAGCTGTGCCCGGTATACCGGCGCGTCCCGGTACGTTCTACCCACAGTCGTGTCATGCCGTCATTCTTACCTTCTCGCCCGCCCAGCGCCGGGGCCACCGGGACAGGCCGAACCCCGATCGTAGGCATACTGCATCTCATGGGCACCGTCGTCGCGTTCCACGCTCACCCGGATGACGAGGTGGTGTTGACCGGTGGAACCCTGGCCCGAGCGGCGGCGGCAGGGCATCGGGTGGTCGTGGTCATGGCAACCGATGGACGCCTGGGTAACGAGGTCGACAGTACCCGCCTGAATGAATTACGAAACAGCGCAGACATTCTCGGAGTACACCGGGTGGTGTGCCTAGGCTATGCCGACAGCGGCTACGGACCCGATTTCTACCCCGATCCGCCCGGTCGGGTCAGGTTCGGTCGGGCGCGCGTCGGCGAGGCTGCGCAGCGGCTCGCCGACATACTTCGTGCCGAAGACGCGGAGTTGTTGCTCAGCTACCAGGCCAACGGCGGGTACGGCCATCGTGACCACGTGCAGGTGCATCACGTCGGAAAGCGTGCCGCTGAACTGGCACAGACCCCGCGCTTGCTGGAAGCCACAATGCCGCGCGAATTGCTGTGCCGCGCCAGCGATATCGCTGGACTGCTGCGGCTGCCGGGGCCGTACCAACCCGACATCGTGCGTACCGGCTACGCGCCGAGAGCGGAGATCACCCACCGGATCAACGTTTTCCGATTCGCACGGCAGAAGCGGGATGCGTTGGCCGCCCATCGCTCGCAGGTCGGCGGCGCCGGCGTCACGGCGCGCTTGTTCGAAGGGCTGCGGCGGCTGCCGCCCCAGGTGTTCGGGGTGGTGTTCGGCCGGGAATGGTTCGTCGACCCGCGAGCTGCACCAGAAACTGTGCGCCACGACATCTTCGAGTGACGAATCTGCGCTGGGTTTACCGCTCAGCCACTCGGATGCGCGGCCGGGGCTGGCATTTCGGGCAGTAGAACGACGAGCGGTTCATGAACTTCTCCCGCCGGATCAGCGTGGCACAGCGCCGGCACGGCGCACCCTCGCGGCCGTAGGCATCCAGTGAGCGGTCGAAGTAACCAGATTGGCCGTTGACGTCGACGTACAGCGCGTCGAACGAGGTGCCGCCGGCCGCCAGTGCGTCGCGCATCACATCGCCGGCGGCGCCCAGCACCTCTCGCAACCGCCGCCGGGGCAGCGCGTCAGCCAGTCGGGCGCCGTGCAGCCTGGCCCGCCACAGCGCCTCATCGGCATAGATGTTGCCGATACCGGACACCACGGTCTGATCCAGTAGTTGACGTTTGAGTTCAGAATGTTTGTGCCGCAACACCTCGACCACCGCATCGGGGTCGAAGCGGGAATCCAGCGGATCGCGGGCCAAGTGGGCGACCGGCACCGGCACCACACTGCCGTCCACGGTCACCAGGTCGGCCAGCCACCAGCCACCGAATGTACGTTGGTCGACGAAACTCAGCGTGCTGCCGTCGTCCAGCAGCGCGGCGATACGCAGGTGGTTTGATTCCGGCGGGGACGGGCTCGGCCCCAGCAGCATTTGGCCGCTCATGCCCAGGTGTACGACCAACGCCGCATCGGCCAACCGGTCGTCGAGCAGCAGCCATAGGTATTTACCGCGCCGGTCGGTGCCGGTGATCCGGGCGCCGAGCAACTGATCGATCAGATCAGTGGGGCCGCCCGGATGGCGGCGCACCGCACGAGGATGGTGCACCCGGACCGCGGTGATGACGCGGCCCACCACGTGGTTTTGCAAGCCGAGCCGCACCACCTCGACTTCGGGCAATTCGGGCATTTACCTCACGCGCTGTCCAGCGCGTCCAGGGTGGTCCAGGCCGCCGAGGCCGCCTTCTGTTCGGCTTCTTTCTTGGTGCGCCCCATTCCGGCGCCGTACTCGGTGTCGGCCACCAGCACCACCGCGGTGAATTCCCGGGCGTGGTCCGGTCCGGTGGAAGTCACCAGGTACGACGGCACACCCAGGCCCCGCTCAGCGGTCAGCTCCTGCAGGCTGGTCTTCCAGTCCAGCCCCGCACCGAGTGTCGGCGCGGCATCGATCAGTGCGCTGAACAACCGCAGCACCACCGCCCGTGCGGACTCGAAACCATGCTGCAGGTACACCGCCCCCAGCAGCGACTCCATGCCGTCGGCCAGAATGCTGGATTTGTCCGCGCCGCCACTGTTGGCTTCACCGCGGCCGAGTAGCAGGTGCGCGCCCAAGCCGTCGTCGGTCAGGTTTCGTGCCACGTCGGCCAGCGCGGCGGTGTTGACGACACTGGCCCGCATTTTGGCCAGTTCGCTTTCCGGACGGTCCGGATGACGGCGAAACAGTTCGTCGGTGACGGTCAGCCCGAGCACCGCATCACCGAGAAACTCCAGCCGCTCGTTGGTAGGCAGCCCGCCATGTTCATAGGCGTAACTGCGGTGCGTCAACGCCAGCATGAGCAGGTCATCCGGCAGGTCGACGCGCAGGGCATCGAGTACGGCTTGCCGGGACCGGCTCACCTTTCCGCATCCCCGCGAGTGGCCGGGTCCAACATGTCGGTCAGCTTGGCCCATCGCGGATCGATCTGCGCGTGTTGATGGCCTGGTTCGGCCCCCTCCAAGCTGGCGAGCGGGATGCCGCACTCCGGGCACAACCCCGGACAATCCGATCGACACAGCGGCGACAGCGGAAGTGCCAGCCCGACCGCGTCGACGATGGCCTGTTCAAGGTCGACGGTGTCGTCGACTACCCGGCCGAGCTCGTCTGCTCCGGTGGTGGCGTCGGTGGCGCTATCCGGATAGGCGTACAGCTCGGTTAGCTCCACCTCGATGCGGCCGGCCAGCGGCGCCAGACAGCGGGCACACTCCCCGGCCGTCGGCGCGGTGACGGTCCCGGTCACCAGCACACCCTCGGATACCGACTCCAGCCGCAGGTCCAGATCCACGGCGGTGCCCGCGGGAATCGCGACCAGGTCCAAGCCGATCTGCATTGGGCTGGACACCTGGTCACAGACCGCCGTCATCGCGCCGGGGCTCCGTGCCAGCCGACTGACGTCGATGACGAATGGTGACGGCAGGTGTCGCTGCGCCGACCCGCCCGTATACCTCGCCATGCCGTAATTCTACGGGGCGAGCGTTATTGAGCCGCGGTTAGCGGGTTGCGTAGTCGTGCGTGCCGGCAGCGGTGCGCAGCTGGTGTCGCCCACGGTTGATCGAGCGCAGGGTGCCGTTGAGAAACTCCTCGAATTCGGCAAGTTTGGAATCCACGTAGATGTCGCACTCACCGCGCATCCGGTCCGCCTCCGCGTGCGCGGCGTCGATGAGCCGGGTGGCTTCGGCGTTCGCGGCGGCGAGCACCTCGTTTTCCGACACCAGCCGCTGCTGCTCTTTGATACCCTCCTGCACCGCCTTCTCGTAGGCGATGTTGCCGTTCTCGATCAGCCGATCGCATTCGGCCTGGGCGCGACTGGTGCTGGCCTCGAACTCGCGTTTGGCGGTCGCGGTGAGCCGGGCTGCCTCGTCGCGGGCTTCGCTGAGCACCCGTTCGCTGTGCTGGCGAGCTTCAGACACCATCCGGTCGGCCTGGGCTTTGGCGTCGGCCAGCAGCCGGTCGGCTTCCGCGCGGGCGTGGTTGAGCATCGACTCCGACTCGGTGGTCGCGGTGCTCACCATGGCGTCGGCATGCTCCTTGGCCTCATGCAACACCGAATCCCGGGCGTCGAGCACATCTTGGGCGTCGTCGAGTTCGCCGGGGATCGCATCCCTGATGTCGTCGATCAGCTCGAGGACATCACCGCGAGGCACCACGCAACCCGCCGTCATCGGCACGCCCCGCGCTTCTTCGACGATGGCGCCCAGTTCGTCAAGCGCTTCGAACACTCGGTACACGGCAACACCCTCCAGGCGTAGTTGTTGTTACTAGTGTGCCTGGCGTTGCGCCTGTGACTGCGTTGCCGTCCCGGTGTGTCGGGTTTTGCCCATCGCCTGCACACCTGGCCGCGATTATGTCAGGTTCATCGGCGCGCTCACAATAAACGTCCCGAGCCCGGACCCGGCCGGCCCAGCGGTACCCTGACCCCCGGTGATATCCGAAACACCTATCAGTGAGGACGGGAATGGGAAGGGGCCCCGCGACACCAGCGCCGGCACAGCCGCAGGATTATCCGCGTGGCTCCGGGGTCGACCAGGCGCCCGTCGACATCGGCCGATTGCTGCTGCGGTGCCCCGACCGGCACGGCATCATCGCCGCCGTCAGTGCCTTTTTAGCCGGTGCCGGCGCCAACATCATCTCGCTTGACCAACACTCGACCGCGCCCGAGGACGGGACGTTCGTGCAGCGTGCCATCTTTCACCTGCCCGGCCTGACCGCTGCCATCGACGGGTTGACAAAGGAGTTCGGCGCAACGGTGGCCGATCAGTTCGATATCGACTACCGGTTCACCGAGGCCGCCAAGCCCAAGCGGGTCGCGATCATGGTCTCCAAGGCCGACCACTGCCTGCTCGATCTGCTGTGGCGCAACCGGCGCGGTGAGCTTGAGATGTCGGTGGTGATGGTGATTTCCAACCACCCCGACCTGGCCGACCAGGTGCGACCGTTCGGCGTGCCGTTCTTCCACATCCCGGCCCACCGCGACATCCGGGTCGAAGCCGAACAGCGGCAGTTGGAATTGTTGTGCGGGAACGTGGATCTGGTGATCCTGGCCCGTTATATGCAGATCATCACCGGTGCGTTCATCGAAACGGTCGGCTGCCCGCTGATCAACATTCACCATTCGTTTCTTCCGGCGTTCATCGGCGCCGCGCCGTATCAGCGGGCCAGGGAGCGCGGCGTCAAACTGGTCGGTGCGACAGCTCATTACGTGACCGAAGACCTCGACGAGGGCCCGATCATCGAACAAGATGTGGTGCGGGTCGACCACACCCACACCGTGCGCGATCTGATCCGGCTGGGCTCAGATGTGGAACGGGCGGTGCTGTCTCGAGCGGTGCTGTGGCACTGCCAGGACCGCATCATCCGGGTCGGCAACGAAACCGTGGTGTTCTAAGCTTCGCCGGCCGGGAACCAAGTGCTACGAGCTGAGCTTCTCGGCCAGCCGGCGGTTCACCGGTTCAGGCAGCAGGTCCGAGACGTCGCCGCCCATCGAGGCGACCTCCTTGGCCAGCGACGACGACACGAAGGAATACCGCGGCGTGGTCGCGACGAAGAAGGTGTCCACCCCGGCGATGTGCTTGTTCATCTGCGCCATCTGCAGTTCGTATTCGAAATCGGTGCCGGTGCGCAGCCCCTTGACGATCGCGGTCAAACCGCGATCCCGGGCGAAATCGACGACCAGCCCCTGACCCGACTCGACCCGCAGGTTCCGCAGGTGAGCGGTGGACTCCTGCAGCATCGCGATGCGTTCGTCGAGGGTGAACATGCCCGCCTTGGCGGGGTTGATCAAAACGGCGGCCACCACTTCGTCGAACTGGGCAGCGGCGCGCTCCAGAATGTCGACGTGGCCGAAGGTGACCGGGTCAAACGAACCGGGGCATACCGCGCCGCTCATAGCTGACGACGCTATCAGCAGGCGCCGAACGGCCTAGCGCAGTTCGGCCAGCTCCAGCCGAGTATCGCCGTAGCGCCGCGACGGCCACTGGGCCCAGCCCGGTGGCCAGTTCACCGGCGCACCGGAGGTAGCCCGCTCGATCGCCACCACGGTGCCCGGCTCGGCCCAGCCCCCGGCGGTCAACAGCGCCAGCACAGCGTCGATCTCGGTGGCGCCGACGTGGTACGGCGGGTCCGCCAGCACCAGGTCCACCGGCGCTTCGGCCCCGGTGGCCAGCACCGACGACACCGTCGCCCGGCGCAGCGTCGCACCCGCCAGGCCCAGTGCGGTGATGTTGCGCATGATGACGTCCGCGGCGCGGACATCCGATTCCACGAACAGCGCTGAGCCTGCCCCGCGAGACAGCGCCTCCAAGCCGAGTGCCCCCGACCCGGCGTAGAGATCCAGCACCGCTATCCCGGCGAAGTCCATCCGGGCGGACAGCACATTGAACAACGCCTCGCGGACTCGGTCTGCGGTTGGCCGGGTGCCGCGCGGTGGAACCTGGATGCGTCGTCCGCCGGCAACCCCACCGATGATGCGGGTCAGCTGAGCACCATCAGCAGATCGCCGCCTTCGACCTGGGCGGTGGCCGACACCGCCACCCGCTGCACGGTGCCGGCAACCGGAGCGGTGATCGCGGCCTCCATCTTCATCGCCTCGATGGTGGCGACGGTCTCCCCGGCGGCGACCTCATCACCGGCCGCCACCGCGACCGTGACGACCCCGGCAAACGGGGCGGCGATATGGCCCGGGTTGCCGCGATCGGCCTTCTCGGCGACCGGAACGCTGCTGGCGATGTTGCGGTCGCGCACCTCCACCGGGCGCAGTTGACCGTTGATGATGCACATCACCGTGCGCATGCCGCGCTCGTCGGGCTCGGAAATGGCTTCCAGCCCGATCAACAGTTCCACCCCGCGTTCCAGCCGAACCCGGTGCTCTTCGCCCTGCCGCAGTCCATAGAAGAATTGATTGGCCGACAGCTGTGATGTGTCGCCGTAGAGTTCGCGGTGCGCCTCGAATTCCGTCGTCGGCCCGGGAAACAGCAGCCGGTTCAGCGCGGCTTGGCGCTTGGGCCCGGCAAGCGCCAGCATGGCCTCGTCGTCAGCCGACAGTTGTTCGGTGTGCCGGGCCACGCCACGGCCGGCAACCGCGGTGCTGCGCAGCGGTTCCGGCCAGCCCCCGGGCGGGTCACCCAACTCACCACGCAGAAAGCCCAGCACCGATTCTGGAATGTCCAACCGCCCCGGGTCGGCGGCGAACTCGTCGGCGCTCAGGCCGGCGCCGACCAGAGCCAGCGCCAGATCGCCGACCACCTTCGACGTTGGGGTCACCTTGATCAACCGGCCCAACACCCGGTCGGCTCCGGCGTAGCTGGTCTCAATCTCTTCGAACCGGTCCCCCAGCCCGAGCGCGATCGCCTGCTGATGCAGGTTCGACAGTTGACCGCCGGGAATCTCGTGCCGATACACCCGCCCGGTCGGACCGGGCAGCCCGGCCTCGAACGGCGCGTACACCTTTCGCAGCGCCGCCCAGTACGGCTCCAGATCGCAGACCGCCGGGAGCGACAGACCGGTGTCGTAGTCGGTGTGCGCGGCCGCGGCCACGATCGAACTGAGCGCGGGTTGGCTGGTGGCGCCGGCCATCGGGGCGGCCGCTCCGTCGACGGCGTCGGCCCCGGCGTGCCAGGCGGCTACATACGTCGCCAGTTGACCGCCCGGGGTGTCATGGGTGTGCACGTGCACCGGCAGATCGAACCGGCTGCGCAGCGCGCCGACCAACGCGGCCGCAGAGGGCGCCCGCAACAGGCCGGCCATGTCCTTGATGGCCAGCACGTGGGCGCCGGCGTCGACGATCTGTTCGGCGAGCTTGAGGTAGTAGTCCAGGGTGTAGAGCGTTTCCTGCGGGCTGGTCAAATCACCCGTGTAGCACATGGCCACTTCGGCTACCGCACAACCGGTTTCGCGGACCGCATCGATGGCCGGGCGCATCGAGCCGACATTGTTGAGCGCGTCGAAAATCCGGAAGATGTCGATGCCGGTTGCGCTCGCCTCGGCAACGAACGCCGACGTCACCAGCTCCGGATACGGCGTGTAGCCGACCGTGTTACGGCCCCGCAGCAGCATCTGCAGACAGATGTTGGGCAGCGCTTCGCGCAGTGCGGCTAGCCGTTCCCACGGATCCTCTTTGAGAAACCGCAACGCTACGTCGTAAGTGGCACCGCCCCAGCACTCGATGGACAGCAACTGCGGCGTGGTCCGCGCGATGTACGGCGCAACCTTCACCAACCCGCTGGTGCGCAATCTGGTGGCCAGCAACGACTGGTGCGCGTCGCGGAACGTCGTCTCGGTGACCCCGACCGCCGGCGACTCACGCATCCAGCGAGCGAAACCCTCCGGCCCC
>CAZPZQ010000131.1:0-8894 GCA_964590745.1 uncultured Mycobacterium sp.
ATGCCGCCGCCGGCCAGCCACTGGCAGCCCACCGAGTTCTGCGCGGTGTTGACCAAGCCGGTCACTCGGGTCAGCTCGGTGACGGTCTCGTCACTGATGCCACCGCACTGCGGGAACAGCGGTCCATGGTTACCGTCCGTCGACGCCGCAGCCGACGACTCGCCCGGCTGGGACTCGGTGGAACCGGAATCGGAGCACCCGGCAACCAACGGGATCGCTGTCGCTGCCGCCAACGCCAGCGTCGCCATGTTGAGCCGCACCGCTACCCGCACCTTCTGCTGATCACAGCATGCACTGTAGCGTCACTGCCGCGGGCCAACCATGACGTACCGGGTGACCAGTCGGTTCTCCCCGCCGCCGCGGGCCCCAATGCGTCGGTCGGCACCGCTGGCGGCCGCCGTGTGCGACAGTTACCAGATGCTGGTGGCGTTGCTGCGGTGTTACATCCGGCCGTACCGCTGGCTGGTGGCGGCGCTGATAGCGCTGCAGCTGATCAGCACCTTGGCATCGCTTTACCTGCCCACCGTCAACGCCACCATCATCGACGACGGAGTGGCCCGCGGGAACACTGCGATCATCCTGCGGCTTGGCCTGGTGATGCTGGCGGTGACCGGACTGCAGATGTTGTGCAGCATCGGGGCGGTCTACTGCGGGTCGCGCACCGGGGCCGGGTTCAGCCGCGACCTGCGCTGGGCGCTGTTCTCCCACATCACCGGCTTTTCCGAGCAGGAGACGGCCCGGTTCGGCGCACCGTCACTGCTCACCCGCACCACCAACGACGTCCGCCAACTGCAAATCGTGGTGCAGTTGAGCGCCACCGTCCTGGTCACCGCGCCGCTGATGGGTGTCGGCGGCATCTTGATGGCGGTGCACCAGGATGCCGGGCTGTCCTGGTTGCTGGTGGTCAGTGTGCCAGTGCTGGCGGTGGCCAACTACGCGATCGTCACGCAACTGATGCCGATCGTTCGTCGCATGCAGACGCTGATCGACAACATCAATCGAGTGCTGCGCGATCAGTTGGCCGGCATTCGAGTCATCCGTGCGTTCACCCGGGAGTCCTTGGAACGACAACGGTTCGCCGAGGCGAACCGCACGTTGACGGACACCGCGCTGGCCACCGGCAACTGGCAGGCGCTGATGTTGCCGGCCACCACGCTGACCATGAATGGCTCCAGTGTGGCGCTCATCTGGTTCGGTGGGCGGCGCATCGCTGCCGGCCAGATGCAGATCGGCTCGCTGTTCGCCTTTCTGTCCTACTTCATGCTGATCTTGATGGCCGTGGTGATGGCCACCATGGTCCTGGCGATCCTGCCGCGAGCCTCGGTGTGCGCCGAGCGGATCAGCGAGGTGTTGACCACTCGCCCCGCGATCGGCGCCCCGGTGCGCGCGGTGCCGCCGCCCGCCGGGCATGGCGAGGTACGGCTGACCGGCGTCACGTTCCGTTATCCCGGTGCCGACCGGGCGGTCCTGCGCGACGTATCGATAACCGCGACGCCCGGCACCACCACCGCGATCGTGGGCAGTACCGGGTCGGGTAAGTCCACGCTGGTGTCGCTGATCTGCCGGCTGCGCGATGTTACCGGCGGCGCCGTGCTCATCGATGGTGTCGACGTGCGTGACTGCGACCCCGAACAGCTCTGGTCGCGGGTCGGGCTGGTGCCGCAACGCGGCTATCTGTTCTCCGGCACCGTCGCCGACAACCTGCGTTACGGCAAAGCGGACGCGACCGACGAGCAGATGTGGCAGGCGCTGCGGGTGGCCGCCGCAGACGGCTTCGTGGCCGCGCACGGTGCTGGGCTCGGAATGCGGGTGGCCCAAGGCGGTGCCAACTTTTCCGGCGGACAACGGCAGCGGTTGGCCATCGCTCGCGCGGTCATCCGGCGGCCCGCGATCTACCTGTTCGACGACGCTTTCGCGGCGCTCGACGGGCCAACCGATGCGCGAGTCCGCGCCGGCCTGCGCGAGATCACCGCCGACGCGACGGTGATCATTGTGGCGCAGCGGATCTCGACGATCGCCAACGCCGACCAGGTGATCGTCATCGACAACGGCCGGGTGGTCGGTGTCGGCAGACACGAAACGCTGTTGGCGGATTGCTCCATCTACGCCGAGTTGGCCGACTCGCAGTCAGTGGTCGCCGGGGTGGGCGACGTGTCATGACCGCACCTGCGCGTCCGGCGCTGCACGACCCGACGGCACAACCCCGCAACGTCCTGCCCACCACAGTCCGCCTGGTGAAACGCCTTGTTCCGCAACGCTCACTGGCCGTTGCCGTGGTCATGCTGTCACTGGGCGGCGTCGCACTGGGAGTGGCTGGACCGCGGATCCTGGGACACGCCACCGATCTGATCTTCAACGGGGTGATCGGCGCCGGGCTGCCGACCGGAATGACCAAGCAGCAAGCGGTCGCCGCCACCCGGGCCCGCGGCGAGGGAACGCTCGCCGACCTGCTGTCCGGGATGGACCTGACGCCGGGACGGGGCATCGACTTCGCCGCGGTGGGCCGCACGCTGCTGTTGGCGCTGGTTCTGTATGTCATTGCCGCGCTGTTGGTTTGGCTGCAGGCCCGATTGCTCAACATAACCATGCAGCGAACCATGATGGCACTGCGTCGCGACGTCGAAGACAAGGTCCACCGGCTCCCGCTGAGTTACTTCGACAACCGACAGCGTGGCGAGTTGCTGAGCCGCGTCACCAACGACGTCGACAACACGCAGACGTCGATCGCCATGACGATCAGTCAGCTACTGGGCGCGGTGCTGACCGTGCTGGCCGTGCTGGTGATGATGCTGTCGATCTCACCGTTGCTCACCGGGATCGCACTGCTGACGGTGCCGATGTCGCTGTTGGCGGTGCGCGCGATCACCCGCCGGTCGCAACCACTGTTCGCCGCTCAGTGGGCCAGCACCGGCCGGCTCAATGCTCACATCGAGGAGACCTACAGCGGATTCAGCGTGGTCACCACGTTTGGCCACCGCGAACGGGCGCGGCAACGATTCGGCGAGTGCAACGACGAAGTCTACCAAGCCAGTCTTGGCGCCCAGTTCATCTCCGGGCTGCTGTCACCGGCGATGGGCGTCGTCGGCAACCTCAGCTACGTGGCGGTCGCGGTGTTCGGCGGCGTGCAGGTGGCCACCGGGCAGATCACCCTGGGCAGCATCCAGGCGTTCATCGCCTACGTCCGGCAGTTCAACCAACCACTGGGCCAGCTGGCGTCGATGTACAACACGCTGCAGTCCGGGGTGGCCAGCGCCGAGCGGGTGTTCGAGTTCTTGGACGAGCCCGAGGAGTCGCCCGACCATCCGGCGGTGCTCTCGGGCAACGGGCGGGGGCCCCGCGGTCGGGTGGAATTTCGCCGGGTCAGCTTCAGCTACCGGCCGGGAGTCACGGTGATCGACGATGTGTCGCTGACGGTCGAACCGGGCAACACGGTCGCCATCGTCGGGCCGACCGGGGCGGGCAAGACCACCCTGGTCAATCTGTTGATGCGGTTCTATGACGTGGATTCCGGGCAGATTTTGATCGACGGTGTCGATGTCGCATCGGTGAGCCGCAGGTCGCTGCGGTCGCCGATCGGAATGGTGCTGCAGGACACCTGGCTGTTTGCCGGCACCATCGCGGAAAACATCGGCTATGGGCGGCCGGAGGCAACCGCGGACGAGATGGTCGAGGCGGCCCAAGCCGCCTATGTGGACCGGTTCGTGCGAACCCTGCCCGACGGCTACCAGACCCGGGTGGGCGACGGCGGGTCCGGTATCAGCGCCGGGGAACGCCAGCTGATCACCATCGCGCGGGCGTTTCTGGCCCGTCCGCAGCTGCTGATCCTCGACGAGGCAACCAGTTCGGTGGATACCCGCACCGAACGGTTGGTTCAGCAGGCCACCCGTGAGCTGCGGCGTGGCCGCACCAGTTTCATCATCGCCCACCGGCTTTCGACGATCCGCGACGCCGACCTGATCCTGGTGATGCAGGCCGGCCGAATCGTCGAACGGGGCAGCCACGCTGAGCTGCTGGACCGGCGCGGCGCGTACTGGGCGATGGCACGGGCCTGACGCGAGTTGCGACGTTGTTACAGGCTCGGCCCCTGAGCGCGCAGATCGTCAACCTTCGCCATCGCCTCGCGCAGCTTGGCCAGCCACTCGTCGGTGTGTTCACCGGCCAGTTTGACCGCCCACGCCAGGGCGTCGGACCGAGACCGGGCTACACCGGCGTCGACGAGCGTGTCGAGTACCTGACGTTCGGGCTGTTTCAGCCGGGTCATTACCGGCACCGCCATATGGGTGAACAGGATTCGCTCCGCGCCGACCTGCACACCCCAGGACACTTTGCGCCGGTACCGCTCTTGTGCCTCGTCGGCGATGGTCATCCGTTCGGCCCGGGTCTCCTCCCGAAACCGCGACGCCCGACCCGATGCGCGGCCCTGGCTTTCCGGCTCACCCCGCGCGGGTTCGGGCAGTTTGCCGATCACAGTGATCTCTTCGCGGTCAACGGTCACCGTCGGATCGCCGTCGAACCAGCCATCCGGCAGACGGCCGGCGAACCAGTCGGCCGCATCGCTGGCGTCGGGTTGATGTGCCTGCTGCCACCCACCGGATCGCCCGTAACGTTGTTGCGCACATTTCATAATTACACGATTACACTATTGCAACGGAGTCGCACCGCTGTTCGCCGTAAGCGAACGCGAGGTTCCATCACGGTGGTTGGTGAGCACACCGGTCTGGTCGTACCAGATATGGGAAATCCGTTGCCGGCCGGGGTTCGGCGGGGTAATTTTGACCGCGAAGCAGGCTCGGACAGGACTTGTCCGAAGAGCTGGTTGTCGGGGTTGAAAACCGGCCGCGCAGGAATGTGTGAGACGCACCCCCGTGTCCACCGGGCCTGCCTCTATGTGCAACTCGTCGATTCGCTTCAGGGTGTCTCGCTGCGCCGGACCCGGAACAGGCGGACCTCTCCCCTGATGCCCTTGAGGTGACGGGGCCCGGCAAACGACCAGCTGAAACCGCCGGTATCAGCGAGTGCTTCGCGCACCGATTCGGTAACCAGGACTGCGCCCGGCCGGGCCACCCCGGTCACCCGGCTGGCGGTGTTCACCGGGCTGCCGAACCAGTCGCCCACCCTGCTCACCGCCTCCCCGGACGCGACACCGGCACGCAGTCGGGGGAAGTCGCCGTCGGTGTCGGCGGTGTCGACGAGCTTGAGCATGGCGTCCAGCAGCGGCGCTGGTTCCGAACACACCAGCATCACCGCATCGCCGATGGTCTTGACGAACCGCACCGGTGGCAGGGCCGCGTCGCGGGCATAATCGGCAAGTCGGTTGGCCAGCTGTTCGAGCTCTTCGGGCGGTACCGTCTCGCCCAACCGGGTGAAGCCCACCAGGTCGGCGAACGCGACGGTGACCTGGCGGGCACCAGGCAGCGGCGCGCCGGCTGCGCGCTCACCAGCGTTGACGGCCTCGGTTTCCATCATGTGTCGCAGCTGCACGAACAACATGTCCTCGATCCACGGACCGAGCAGCGGCGCGATCTGAGTGACCAGGGCCTGATAGCGCTGGGCGAGCTCCAATTCGGTGGCCCCCGGTTCCAGCACGGCTGCCAGCGCGGTTTGGCGCATCACCGCCGCGGCGTGTGAGAGCCCGTCCGCCATGACGCGCGCCACCAGCACCACGTTGTCCGGGTCCAGGCCCAGGGCGGTGAACCGCTTCGCATGGGCGGCCGCTTCCGCGTCGGCCCGCATGTGCACCACGGCATCGGGATCCTCCACCCGGGCCAAGCCGATGGCCTGTTGGATGCGCTGCAGCAGGTCCAGGTCGATCCCGTGCGCGTCGGCGACCTCTCGGGTGGAGACGTGGCTGCCGTCGTCGCCGATCACCCGGGCTGCAGCCAGGAACAGCGGCGTGCCGACACCTTGGATCTGTTCGACGGTGATGCCCTGCTCCAACAGCCAGTCGATCAGATCGGCGCGCTCCGCACGCGCGGCGCCCTTCAGTCCCGCGAGCAGGCCTTCGATCTGGGAATCTGCCACGTCGTCAACGTATACCGACGCCTGGAGCCGCCGTCATGACACCGGCGGGCGGTGATGTATCCACGGCCTGTTCTTCTCGATCTGCCCGGCCAGCGACAGCAGCGTCGCTTCGTCGTGCGGTCGGCCCACCAACTGGATCGCCACCGGCAGACCGTCTCGATCGAAACCCCACGGCACCGCTGCTGCGGGCTGACCGGTGAGATTCCAGATCTGCTGATACGGGATACGGGTGGCGACTCGCAGCAGGGTGGCGACCGGTCCACGACGCTGGTAGGCACCGATGCGCGACGGCCCCCGGGCGGTGCCCGGCGTGACCACGACGTCGACGTCGTCGAAGATCGACTGGACCCGGGCGGCCACCGCCGGTTCGGCGCTACGGAGGGCGGCGATGCGTCGGTCGGAGAACAGCGCGCCAAGCCGCGACATGCCGCGGGTCCGCGCCTCCAGCCGCTCGGGATGCGGCAGCGAACGCACATCGTCGTGTATGCCGCGGAGGTACCGCGGTAAGAAGTGCTGGTTGATCACGGTCGGCGGATAGTCCGGATCACGGATGATGACCGCATGGCCCAGGCCTTGCAGCAGGGCACCCGCCTCGGTAACCGCCCGGCGTTGCGTTTTGCCGAGCCGGATCGGCAGCGGTGACGGCGCCTTGGTGCTCAGCGCGATTCGCAACCGGCCCGGGTCGCGCGCCGCGGCGGCGACGAACCCGCCGTCCGGGCCCGGTGTCTCGGCCGTCACGTCCAGGAATAATGCCGCGTCGGCCACCGAACGGGCGATCGGGCCGTGCACACTCAAGCCATGCCAGGCGTCGTCATGCGGTGCCAGCGAGATTCGGTCGCGCTGCGGCTTGAGGCCGAACAGTCCGCACCACATCGACGGGATGCGGATCGATCCGCCACCGTCGGAGCCCAGCGCCAACGGTGCTAGTCCGGCGGCGACGGCCGCGGCGCTACCGCCGCTGCTGCCGCCCGGCGTGCGGGCGATGTTCCAGGGGTTGGCGGTCGCCCCGAAGGTCAACGACTCGGTGTAGGGGAACATCATCAACTCGGGCACGGCGGTTTTGCCGATGATCACCGCCCCGGCCGCTTTCAGGCGGCGGACCACCTCCGAATCGCGGGTCGCTGCCGCTCCGTGCGCGTTGGTGCCGTAGCTGGTTGTCTGCCCGGCCACATCGGCGTTGTCCTTGACCGCAACCGGTACGCCAAGCAGCGGCAGCCGCTCCCCCGCGTCGAGGCGGCGTTGCGCGCTGGCAGCTTCGGCACGCGCGGTTTCGGCCAACACCACCCGGTATGCGCGCAGCTGCGGGTCCAGCTGTGCAATGCGCTGCAAGTAGACATCCAACAGTGCCGGCGCGGTGATGCTGCCGTCCGCCAGCATCCGGGCCTGTTCGGTTGCGCCGGCAAAGGCCAGCCCGCGCTGCTCGGTGAGCTCCACTGCCGCAGCCTATCGCGTTGAGGGAGCAGACTACTGGCATGAGTAGCGCCCCTTTTCTGTTGTCCGACGACGAGTTGCGTCGGCGCAACACCATCAAGTGGAGTTATTTCGGGCCGGACGTATTGCCGTTGTGGATAGCCGAGATGGACTTCGCCACCGCCCCGCCGGTACTGCAGGCGGCCCGAGCCTGCGTGGATAACCAGGAATTCGGCTATCCACCGCTGCACCAGGACGTCCTGCCAACCGCAACGGCCGAGTGGTGCCGCGTCCGGTACGGCTGGCCGGTGCAGCCGAACTGGGTGAGGGTGGTGCCCGATGTGCTCAAGGGCTTGGAAGTCGTCATCAACTTCCTCACCCGGCCGGAGAGCCCGGTGGTGCTGCCGGTGCCGGCATATATGCCGTTCTTCGACCTGCTGCAGGTGACCGGGCGGCAACGCGTGGAAATCCCGATGCCGCAACAAGAATCCGGTCGCTACCTGATGGACCTCGATGCCCTGGAGCGCGCATTTGCCAACGGCGCCGGGTCGCTGATCTTGTGCAACCCCAACAACCCGCTCGGCACCGCATTCACCGCGGAAGAGCTGCGCGTCATCGTCGACATCGCGGCGCGCTACGACGCCCGGGTGATCGCCGACGAAATCCACGCGCCACTGGTCTACCACCGATCACACGTGGCCGCCGCATCGGTATCCGACACCGCCGCTGATGCCGTGATCACCTTGACGTCCGCCTCCAAAGGCTGGAACCTGCCCGGGCTGATGTGCGCCCAAGCGATCCTGTCCAACGACCGGGACCGCGTCGAGTGGGATCGGATCAACATGTTGCACAAGATGGGTGCATCGACCGTCGGTATCCGGGCCAACGTCGCCGCCTACCAGGCCGGCGCTGCCTGGCTGGACGAGGTGCTGGCCTATCTGCGGGCCAACCGCGACCACCTGGCCCAGGCCCTACCGGCGGCGGCACCCGGGGTCAAGGTGAACACCCCGGAGGCCACGTACATGTCGTGGGTGGATTTCCGGGCGCTGAACCTGCCGACCGAGCCGGCCGACTACTTGCTGTCGCACGCCAAGCTGGCGGTGAACCCGGGCCTCCCGTTCAGCCCCAGCGGCGGTTCGGGCTTCGCGCGGCTGAACTTCGCCACCTCGCGCACCATCTTGGATCGCGCAATAGCAGCGATCGCCGCAGCGCTACCGAGTCGGGGGTGAACCGCCCGCCGGTACGGTGGCGACATGCCCTGTGTGTTCTGCGCGATCGCCACCGGTGATGCCCCCGCCCTGCGCATCCACGAAGACGACGACTATCTGGCGATCCTGGATATCCGCCCGTTCGCCCGTGGGCACAGCCTGGTGCTACCCAAGCAACACACCGTCGATCTGACCGACACCCCGGCGTCGACGCTGGCCGGCATGATTGCGCTGGGCCAGCGGATCGGTCTCGCG
>CAZPZQ010000132.1:0-8819 GCA_964590745.1 uncultured Mycobacterium sp.
GGGACGCAGCCACTGGATGATTTTCACCAGGGTGTCGTCGTCGATGGCGACGCAGCCCTCGGTGGGCCCACCGTCGGTGGTGTGAAAGAAAAATGCCGCACCGTCACCCGGCTTGCGGGCGCTGTTGACGCCCATCACCACCGCGTGTTTGTACTGCGGGATCTCCAGGTTTTCGCTCTCGGCGGTGTTGAACGGGCATTGCGCCTTCTGGCAGACCTGCATGGTATTGACGGTCGGGCTGTGGTCGTCGCCGTCCCACCAGTGGTTCGACCCGACCTGCACGTACTTCAGGCCACCGCCGGGATTGGGCGCGGTGCCGAACGCGTAGGGCAACGTGAAGACCCCCATCGGAGTGGCCGGGTATCCGCTCTTGGCCTTCGGCGCCATTCCGGCCGAGCCGACGTAGGTCGGGATGCCCGCGGCGACCGGCTCCCACCCGGCCGGGGTGCGCTGATAGAGATCCATCTTCGCTTTCGAACCGCCCACTGAGACAACCGAAATCACTTGGGTCGCGGTTCCGACCGAGCCGGCGAACCACGGATCGACGACGGCGCCGCCAACCGATGCGGTGGTCAGCATCAGGCCAGCGGCACAAGACGCCACGCACAGCAGACTCAGCAGTCGGCGCACCCGTTCATGGTCGGCCACCCACGAGCTAAGGGTCAAGTAAAGGTTTAGCTACAGCCGGGTCGCGAATGGCGAACGCCGCCGCCGTTCGGTTTGCGACGGCGCGCACTTAGTCCTGCTGCTTGCGGTCCAGTTCGGCTACCGGAACTTCGTTTTTGAGGAAGCTTCGCGACGACAGGTACAGCCGGAAATATTCGCGATGGTCATCGCAGGACAGCCACACTTTGCGGCGCTCCGGGGTATGGACTTTGGGGTTGTTCCACAACATTCCCCAGGTCGCGTCGGCACTGCAGCCCGCCCTCGAACAGATGACTCGGTCGATCGGGTCGGGCGCCGGCATAAGATTACTCATCAAGATCAAGTGTATTGCCCGGCGGGCCCGCCGAGTCAACCATCGGCCGTACCACCCACCGGCACAGCAAGAAGTACAGGTAGCCCAAGGCCCATCCGGCCAGCACATCCGACGGGTGATGCACGTTCAGCGCGACCCGGCCGAATCCGACCGCCAGCACCATCAGCGCGCCCATCCCCGTCGCCATCGGCCGGGCCGAGTGGCTCAGCAGCGGCAACAGCACCGTCAACAGCGCCGCCACGCCGACCATCGCCCCCGCGGCGTGCCCGGACGGAAACGACGACGACGATGCGGCCGCCAGCGCGGTCACCGGTCGAGGGCGGTCGGCCAAGCCCTTGGCTGCCTGCGAGATTAGCCCGCTCAATTCCACACTGATCAGGACGAACACCGCCACCCGCGCTCGGCGGTGCGCCAGCGCGACCCCGATCGCCACCGCGCCCAGCAGCCGGAACGTCAACGGCGCGAACGCCGTGCACAGCCCATCCCAGGACCGCACCCAGACCGGGTGCTTGACTCCGACGTCATAACTCATCGACAACAGCCACGAATCGACCGTGTCCAGCCAGCCCCAGCCTTGCCGATAGCCCAGCCACATCAGCAGGTAGACGG
Source organism: uncultured Mycobacterium sp. (assembly GCA_964590745.1). GTDB lineage: Bacteria > Actinomycetota > Actinomycetes > Mycobacteriales > Mycobacteriaceae > Mycobacterium. The sequence continues at coordinate 1,589 of CAZPZQ010000132.1, forward strand.
CCACCGCGATCAGCGCAAGAAACCGCGTCGCGACCCGACGCCAGGTGACCTGCGACAGCATGGACAACCTCTATCACGCGGCCTCGCCAGCTTCGCGATAACCTCGACCGACAGACAGGAGGTGGCGTCGAGCAGGTGAGTATCGACCAAGCCGAGGCGGCCGCGGTCCGTCAGATCTGGTCCAGCCTAGGCTTGCCCGGGCTCATCGACGTGCACACCCACTTCATGCCGAAGTCGGTGCTGGACAAGGTGTGGCGCTACTTCGACTCGACCGGTCCGTTGGTCGGCCGCCGGTGGCCGATCACCTACCGGGCCAGTGAGCCGGAACGCATCGAAACGCTGCGGGCGTTCGGCGTACACCGTTTCACTTCGCTGGTGTACCCGCACAAGCCGGCGATGGCCGAGTGGCTGAACCAGTGGGCCGCCGACTTCGCCCGGTCCACTCCGGATTGCCTTGCCACCGCTACCTTCTACCCGGAGCCGGGCGCGGCCGGCTACGTCACCAACGCGATCCGATCCGGCGTCCGCGTCTTCAAAGCCCACATCCAGGTGGGCCGGTATGATCCGAATGACCCACTGCTCGACCAGGTCTGGGCGATCATCGAAGATGCCGGCATACCGGTCGTCGTACACTGCGGAACGGGCCCGGTGCCCGGTGAGCACACCGGCCCCGAACCGATCCGGCAGCTGCTGGGCCGGTATCCCGGCCTGGCACTGATCATCGCCCACCTGGGAATGCCGGAATATGCCGAATTTCTGGACCTCTGCTGCGATTTCGCTGCGATTCGGTTGGACACCACGATGGCGTTCACACCGTTCATCAATCAAACCATGCCGTTTCCCGCAACACAGCAGCGCCGCTTGCTCGAAGTGGGCGACCGCATCCTGTTCGGCAGCGATTTCCCGAACATCCCGTACGGTTACCGCGACGCCCTGACCGCTATCACCCGGCTGCCCGGCGTCGACGACGACTGGCTGCGCGGCGTGTTCTACCGCAACGCGGCACAGCTGTTTGCGATCGGGTAACGGGCCCGCTAACCACTACCATCCGTTGGTACGCGCCGACGGTGATTGTCCGGGGGCCGCAGGATCGAGAAAGGCCAGCAACCGTGACCTTCGATACCAGGCCGGTAAATCCGCCCATCCCGGTTCCTGATGTCCCGGGCGCCGACGCCGGCGCGCGCGGCCTACCGGACCGCGCCGACCTGTCGGCGGGTCAGCGGTTCATCGTCGACGCGTCGGCTTTCTCCGACATCGGGCTGCGCACCGCGGTGGCCTCATTGGTCGGCGTGGCGATGATCCCGTCCGTGCTGGCCACCGTCTTCGACCGCGACCAGCCGCGCCGTGAGCGGGACAACCTGCGCTTCTATGCCGAACTGGCGGGCGAGCACGACCCCGCTCAGTCGTTTCCAGCCCCCACCGTGCTCCCGCAGATCTCGTCTCGCCAGGCCAACCCGCTAGCCGAGCGCATCGCGCGCGGCACCGTGGACAACATCGCGTTCGCCAGCAGCTTCGAGGCGGTCAACCCCGCGATGCGGGCGCGCTGGCGAACGCTCACCCGCAACAACGTGGTGCGGGCCCAGCATTGGCGACACGATGACGGGCCGCACCCCACCCTGTGCGTCATCCACGGCTTCATGGGTTCGCCCTACCTCTTCAACGGGCTGTTCTTCTCGCTGCCGTGGTACTACCGGTCTGGTTACGATGTGCTTCTGTATACCTTGCCGTTTCATGGCCGCCGTGCCGAAAAGCGCTCCCTGTTCAGTGGATACGGCTACTTTGGCTACGGCATGTCCGGGTTCGCCGAGGCGATGGCGCAGGCTGTGCATGATTTCCGTTCGATAGTCGACTATCTGCAGCACACCGGTGTCGAGCGGATCGCGCTGACCGGGCTGTCGCTGGGTGGATACACCACCGCCTTGCTCGCCGCTATCGAACCCCGGCTGCAGGCGGTGATCCCGAATGTGCCGGTCGTGTCGGTGGTATCGGAAATCCAGGACTGGTTCCCGGCGAACAAGCTGTTCCACCTGGGTCAGCGACTGGGCCGGCTCAGCGACGATGAGTTCGCCGCATCGACGGCGTATCACTCGCCGTTGAATTATCCGCCGCTGGTCGCCAAGGATCACCGATTGATCATCACTGGCCTCGGAGACCGGCTGGCCCCACCGGAACAAGCCGAAATGCTCTGGGAGCACTGGGACCGTTGTGCACTGCACTGGTTTCCGGGCAACCACGTGCTGCACGTCAGCCAGCCAGCGTATCTGCGCCGGATGACCGCTTTTCTTCAGGGCTTCATGTTCGGCTAACGGCGTGCCGGCCATGTGATCGTGCCCTGGGCTGCGCGGTTTGAGCGGCACTGGTCGGCCAGCGCAACTGCGCGATGACGGGTTCTGGCGCGTCGGTGTGTCCGGGCAGACGTCGGCCGGAGAGCGGATGCAGCGCCTGCAGCGCCGCCCGGTGATTACCGTGCTCTGCGTCCAGTCCGGGCAGCGGGCCCGCTGCCGGCGCTCGATCGTCGGTGCGCAACGCACACCCGGCCGCGACGGTGCGGCGCTCGGCGGTGCCGGCGATTTCCACCACGGTCCAGATTTCCGAGGCATCGGCGGCCCAAATCGCCGCGAAGGTGTCCGACAGCCGGTCATCGACCCGAAGACGGTAAGCGGCAAGGTAATCTCCCGACCCGTCGCTGAGCGCTCGCCAGCCTTCGCGCGCTTGCCCGCCGAACAGTGCTGGGACGTCGTCAACTGAGGCAGTGCTGGTCTCCCAGCCGGTCTCGCGGAGCTGGTCAGCGAGTCGCCGCAGCGCTACCTCGGTCGTCTCCCGCAGCGGGATCTGCCGTGACCGTCCCCGCAACGCCGCCAAATTGTCGGCGGCCGACAATGTCAGCCCGATCCAGGTATCGCGCTGCGCGGTGTCCCGGCCGGAACGAACGTCGCGGCTGGTGATCCGGACCACATCGGCCCGCAGACCGTAGCGGTTCAAATACGCCGCGATCAGCGTCAACGGCAGCCGACCCGAATCCACGGAGGGCACCACCCGCAGCAGCGCCGTGGACCGCAAGGCCGATGCATCCGGCGGGTCAGCTCGCACTCCTCGGCGGTGCCGTAGCATCGCCGCACCGCGGCGAAGCATCGTGGTGAGGTACAGCCCTCGCCATCGGCCCAGCAGCACCATGGTCAGCGCGACCGCCACCCCGAGCACCCAACGGTCGCGAGTCGATGGCCACGGGTAGGCCATCGCCGCCGGTATCGCGGCGAGCAGCACCAGCATGATCCGGCCGGACTGCGGCCAGGCCGTGGTTCTTTGCCGTGGAGTCACTGGTGGGTGTCCTTTCGACGGCGCGTCCTGAGCGCGTTGCTGCCGGCCACCGCCGCGACGAGAGCGGCCAGCGCTACGGTGCCGGCGAAGGCAACGACCCGCGGCGCAAGGTCTTTCGGTCGTGGTTCCGGCGGCGCCGCAAGTTGCTTCACCGGCGCACCGTCCGGTTCAGCGCGCGGCGGCAGCTCCCAGGTCAGCGTGGCGACCGGGTCGATGGTGCCGGCACCGACCACGGCGGACGGTGTCCGGGCCGCGTTGTGTGCGGTCGCGGTGATGCGGTGTACCACCTCGGCGGCGGCCAGGTCCGGGTAGTGGCTGCGGACCAGCGCCGCCACCCCGGCCACGTACCCGGCCGCATAACCGGTTCCGCTCAGCGCCACCAGCCTGCCCTGGTTGCCGGGCAGCGCGTTGGCCAGTCCGCCGTCGTCACGGTTGCTCACCGACACGATGTCCTCACCGGGGGCAGCAACACCGACCCAGGGCCCGGCCATGGTGAACCCGGACGGTTGGCCGCCGGCGCTGAGCGACGCCACGGACAGCACGTACGGCTGCCACCACGACGGCACCGAGATCGAGGTGACACCGGTCCAGTTGCGCGGATCCTGCGGGCGACCGGGGTCGGTGAGCGGATTGGACTCGCAGGTTCCGCCACCACCGCCCACCGACCCGGCTTGACCGCTGTTGCCGGCCGCGGCCACGATCACCACGTCCTTCTCCACCGCCGCATAGCGCAGCGCGGCGCCCAGGCCGTTCTGGTCGACGTTGCGATCGGCCGGCAGACACGTGACCGTGGAGATGGCGATCACCCGGGCGCCGAGGTCGGCGGCCCGCACCACCGCCCGGCTGAGGGCGGTGATGTCGACCTGGGCGCGGGCCAGGGTCGGGTCGTCACCGGCCACCCGCGGCGAGAACGCCGCCGAGGCCGCTCGCAGCGACAGCACTCGAGCGGCCGGTGCCACCCCGGAGAAGCCGTCGTCGCCGGGCTGTCCGGCGACGATCCCGGCGACCAGGGTGCCGTGCCCGTCGCAATCGGTCAGCCCGTCGGTGGCCGCCACGTAGTCGCCGCCCGGGTCCACCGCCGGTAACCTCGGCCCCGGCCGCACCCCGGTGTCGATGATGGCGACAGTTTGGCCCTCACCGCGGGAAAACTGCCATGCGGCGGGGAGATTGAGCATCGACTGGCCGGGCGTCGCCACCCCGGGATCGGTGCCGGGCAGGATGCCTGAACTGACGCACTCGGCGCGCTGATCCATCGGCTGCACCGGCCCCGGTGCACCGCTCGGCGGCGGAACCGCCGGGTCGACCTCCGGTGGACTGATCGCCGCCGCCGAGGGTGCGGTCAGCAAGGCGGCAACAACCGCAGCCACCCACCCGCGAGCAGACCCAAAAGTCCCCGAAATCCCGCTGTTTCGCGGACCTTTGCGCCTGCTCGCCGAGGATGTCATCGAGACAGGATCCAGCCGAAGATGCCGACCAAGTACGCCATGATGGGGATCAGCGAAGCGTCCACAGCGGATGCCAGGAAACCCACCAGTCGGCGCATCGGCAGCGAGTAACTCTCCGGCGACGCGACCGGCGGGTTCAGCGCCACCACGGTGAACACCAGCACCAGCAGCGCCAGGACCAGCAACGCGCCGGCCGCCGCCGGGTAGCGGCCGGTCGCGGCGTAACAGACCAGCAGCGCGATGGCGACCAGCTGCGGTTGCGCCAATAGCCACGCTTTGCACCAGGCCGAATCCCACACTCGGGCGCGCAGAACCGAGGCCGCCGCGGTGCCGGCAACTACATACCAGGCCCACGGCGACAACCCCTCGGGTCGCTCCGCGATCGCCACCGAGCCGAGCACGGTCAGCAGTACCGCGCCGGCGATGAAACCGGTCTGGTGGGCGTCGCTGACCCGCACCCGCCGCGGCAGGTCCTCCAGTAACTGTTGCGGGAACGCCGACGGAGTCGGGTCCCCAGGCGCGGGGATCACCGGTAGCGGCAGGCGTGCCGAAAGCGCGGAAAGCTGGGGAGTCGAGACCGTCAGCAGCAATGCTGCCGTGATCAACCCACACCCGATGCTGAGTAGCGGTAGGTCCCAGAAGGTTTCAATGCCCGCGGCCACCAGCACGGCGAGCGCCAGCACGGTGACGGCGGTGAAGAATGCGATACCGCGATCGCCTCCGGGGGGCAGGATCAGGCAGATCAATGCCCATGCCGCGACGCCCGCGGCACCGAGAACGAGATGGGACGGCCCGAACGCCCCGGGAACCGCCAGCAGGCATGCCGCAGTGACCGGCACCAGCGCCGTAACCGACAAGGTTAATGCCGACCCCGCGGTGCGGGTCCGGCTGAATAAGGCGGCCAGCACAGTGAGTACGGCGATCGTGCCGGCGGCCAACAGGCCCACCGGCTCGCCGGTGGCCAACCGGTGGGCCACCGACAGGCCGGTCGAAACGAGCAGCAGGGCGACCACCGCGGCTAACGCGCCGCGCTTCAGGTGCGCTGTGCCCCAAGGCTTGAGCCGAGAGGCGGAAAAGATGACCGCTGCATCGGCGATGTCTTCGACGATGCCCGGAGCGGCGGGCCCGGCCGGCACCGGGCGCAGCGCCAACAGATCACCGTCCACCACGCCGACGGTGTCCAGGCTGGCGTCCAGGCTGAACGGCGCACCACCGATCGGCGCGAGGCTGAGCCGGGTCGTGGAGCCGCCGCCATCGAGGTCGGTGTCGTCGCCCTCGGTCGGGGCGACCAAACGCTGCACCGCGGGCAGGATTTCCCGTAACGGCAACTCGGCGGGCAATGCGATGTCGGTCAGCCGGCTATCGGCGAGGACGGCGATCCGAACGATGGGCATGGTGGCGCTGGACGGCGGGGCTTCAGGCATCGGTTCTAACCTTTTCTCGCTAGGACGGCTGGGCGGTGAAGTCTCGGGACAGTCGCCGGTCCGGGAACCATTGCCCCGCCGGCAACTGGCTGGTCAACTGTTCTGCCGCGGTGGCGATGGCGAAGTCGGTCCCGGGGAGAAATGTCGAAACCCACTCGCCGTCGAAAGCCCGGGATGGCGTCACCAGGATCCGGCCTGCGAGGGTGTCGACAATGCTCATCCCAACCTCGGTGGTGGCATGCTGTCCGTCGGTGTCACAGCCGGCGACGATCTCGACGTAGCTGCGCGGCCCGGTGAACACCGACTCCACCACCGGACGCGCGGACGGTGGGATCGCCAGGTAGTCGAACACCTCGCCCAGCGGTGCGCCGGCGCGCAACCGCTCGTCGGCGCGCGCACCGACCCGGGCCGGCAGGGTGAACTCGTCGAACCGTGCCGGCGGCCGGTGCTGCAGACCGGCCCCGAGCACCGGCACCAGCGAACGCGGGTCGTCGATGTCCATCGCAGTGAATGCGATCAACTGTGCGTTGCGCAGCGCGACGATGGTCTTGTCGGTGACCTCGCTGCGCTGTGCGACGATGCCGCGCAGCATTTCTGCGGCGCCCGCGGTGCCCGACGACTGCGCTGGCGGCGCTGGGCCGACGTAGCGCAATTCCAGCCAGCGGGCCGGGAAGCACACCACCCGAATCCATTCGGCGACCGCCGGATCGATGGTGCCGTCCGGCGACACCACGCCCATCCGGGTCAACTCGTCGCGCTGGGTCTGCATGAACTCCGGCCGTTGACCAGTATCCGTGTACGGGACGGTGATCGCCAGCACCCAGGGAAACGTCCCGGCCCCAATGCTTTCCGCGATGAACCAGGCTTGTTCGACGGTCAGTTCGGCAGCATTGTGCTCCATCGCGGGCGGTTCACCTGCGCGAGCAGACGCAAAAGCACCCGAAACAGCAGGGGTCCGGGAGCTTTTGTGTCTGTTCGCCATCGATGACGTCAGCCCCATTTGGCGGCTTCGGCGGCGTCGCGGGCGTGCATGGTCATGGTGTT
>CAZPZQ010000133.1:0-8815 GCA_964590745.1 uncultured Mycobacterium sp.
CCCGAATCGTTAGTGAATTGGGACGCATTGGCCGCGATGTCGGGCACCATCGTTGTGCTGATGGGGGTCGAACGCATCGAACAATTCAGCGAGGTGCTGCAAAAAGGCGGCCGACCTGCGGATACACCGGTGCTGGTGGTTCAACACGGCACGACCGCCGCCCAACATACGCTGCGGGCAACGCTGGCCGACGCGCCGGAGAAGATCCGCGCGGAAGGGCTTCGACCGCCGGCGATCATCGTTATCGGGGCCGTCGCGGGACTCGGCCGGATTCCGGCTTTAGACATCTCTTAATCTTACTGTAGAGTAGCCGCTTATGACGGCTCTCAACGACACCGAGCGGGTAACCGCTGAGTGGATGACAGACGTCGCCGAACCAGTGCGCCCGCAGTACGCGGAACGACCAACACCACGCTGGACCAGCAGATATATCGGAACGTGGCTGCCGTCTCGCCGTTTCGTCGCAGCCGTGATCGCCATCGGCGGGATGCAGCTGATGGCGACGATGGACGGCACCATCGCCATCGTCGCGCTTCCTAAGATTCAAGACCAACTCAACTTGTCCGACGCCGGCCGGAGCTGGGTGATCACCGCCTATGTGCTCACCTTCGGTGGACTGATGTTGCTCGGCGGCCGTCTCGGCGACACCATCGGCCGCAAACGGTCCTTCATCGCCGGCATCGCGCTGTTCACTATCGCCTCCGCGCTATGCGGTATCGCCTGGGACGAAGCGACATTGGTCATCGCCCGGCTGCTGCAGGGCATCGGCGCCGCCATCGCCTCGCCGACCGGCCTGGCCCTGATCGCCACCACTTTCCCTAGGGGCCCGGGCCGCAATGCCGCGATGGCGGTTTTCGGCGCGATGACCGGGGTCGGCTCGGTGATGGGACTCGTCGTCGGTGGTGCGCTCACCGAAATGTCTTGGCGGCTGGCCTTTGTCGTCAACGTGCCGATCGGGCTACTGATGATCTACTTGGCCCGCACCGCATTGGCCGAAACCCACCGGGCGCGGATGAAGCTGGACGCCACCGGTGCCGTGCTGGCGACGCTCGGGTGTACCGCTGCGGTGTTCGCCTTCTCGATCGGGCCGGAGCGAGGCTGGATCTCCACCATCACCATCGGTTCCGGGTTGGTGGCGGCGGCGGCTTTCGCGACATTCGTCTGGGTGGAGCGCACCGCCGAGAACCCGATTATGCCCTTGACGTTGTTCTTCGACCGTAACCGGCTGGCCACGTTCGCGGCGATGTTCCTGGGCGGCGGCGTGCTGTTCACCCTGACCGTGCTGATCGCCCTCTACGTGCAAGACATCATGGGATACAGCCCACTGCAGGCGGGCATCGGCTTCATCCCGTTCGCCATCGCGATGGGTGTCGGCCTGGGGGCGTCGTCGCAGCTGGTGCGCTTCTTTCCGCCGCGGGTGTTGGTGATCGGCGGGGGAGTCCTGGTGGTGGCCGCCATGCTCTACGGTTCGACGCTCAACGCCGGTATCCCCTACTTCCCGAACCTGGTGGTGCCGATCATCGTCGGCGGTGTCGGGATCGGCATGATCATTGTCCCGCTGGCGTTGGCGGCGATCGCCGGTGTCGGCTTCGATCAGATCGGGCCCACCTCGGCGATCGTGCTGATGCTGCAAAATCTGGGTGGGCCGGTGGTGTTGGCCGTCATCCAAGCGGTCATCACCTCGCGCACGTTGTATCTGGGCGGCGTCAACGGCCCGGTGAAGAACATGAACGCTGTCCAACTGCATGCATTGGACCAGGGGTACACCTACGGCCTGCTGTGGGTGGCGGGCGTGGCCGTCATCGTCGGCGCTGTGTCGCTGCTGATCGGCTATACCGCCCGGCAGGTAGCGCACGCACAGGAACTCCAGGACGCGCTCGACGCCGGCGACCTCTAGCTCGACCGCCCCAGTTCCCACGAAACGCCCGGTGGCGGCACCACGTCAGTAAGCTGACCTCTCGTGGTCGCGCCGGGCAGATACCAGCCGGCTTGTCAGCCGTTGTCGGCCAGTGTGCTGGGCATCGCGATCATCGCGATCACCGGCATGCAGTTGATGTCCACGCTGGACGGCACCATCGTGATCGTGGCGCTGCCGCGGATGCAGGCCGATCTCGACCTTTCCGATGCCGCCAAGAGTTGGGTGATCACCGCCTACGTCTTGACGTTCGGCGGGCTGCTCCTGGTCGGTGGCCGGATCGGCGATGCGATCGGCCAGAAGCGGGCATTCATCAGCGGGGTCGGCGTGTTCACCATCGCGTCGCTGGTATGCGGTGTGGCCACCGACTCCGCCACCTTGATCGTGGCTCGGGCGGTGCAAGGAACCGGGGCCGCGGTGGCCGCTCCGACCGGCCTGGCCCTGATCGCCACCACTTACGCCGTCGGCCAGGCCCGCAACCGCGCGATGGCGGTTTCGGCGGCTATGCAGGGGATCGGCTCGGTACTGGGCCTGGTGCTGGGCGGCGCGCTGACGGTGGTGTCGTGGCGGTTGGCGTTTTTGATCAATATCCCGATCGGGATCGCGATCGTCGCGATCGCGGTGTTGCGGCTCACCGAGACCGACCGTGAACGGCTCAAACTCGACCTGCCCGGTGCGTTGCTGGCGACCGCCGGTTGCACGGCAGCGGTGCTGGTCTTCACCCAGGGACCGCCGCTGGGCTGGATCGACCCGTTTGTCTTCGGCGCCGGCGCCGCCGCCGCGCTGTTCTTCATCGCGTTTCTCGTCGTCGAACGGACCGCACAGAACCCACTGGTGCCGTTCTCGGTGTTCGACAACCGCAGCAGGGTGGCGACCTTCGTCGCCTACTTCCTGGCCGGCGGGGTGATGCTGACGGTGAGCGTGATGATCGGTCTGCTGGTCCAAGACGTGCTCGGCTATTCGGCGTTGCGTGCAGGAATTTGCTTCATTCCGTTTGCGCTCGGCCTGGGGGCCGGCAACGTGCTGACCACCTGGGTAGCGTCAGTGATCGCGCCGCGCTGGCTTGTCATCGCCGCCGGCAGCCTGGTGCTGGGCGCCATGCTGTTCGGGTCCACGCTGCAACGGGACGTGCCGTACTTCCCCGACCTGGTGACACTGTTCGTGGTGGGTGGCTTCGGCATCGGTGTCGTCTCGGTGGTGCTGCCGCTGTGCGCGCTCGCCGAGGTCGGCCCGCGCGAGATCGGACCGGTGTCGGCGATCACCTTGATGGTGTACAACCTCGGCGGCCCGGTGGTGCTGGTGATCATCCAGGCCGTCCAAACCTCACGCACGCTGTATCTGGGCGGAACGACCGGACCGGTGAAGAACATGACGCCGGCCCAGCTCGACGCGCTCGGATACGGCTACACCTACTCACTGCTGTGGGTGGCCGCAGTCGCGGTGCTCGTGGGCGCCGCCGCGCTGTTCATCCGATTCTCGGCCGATCAGATCGCCCGCGCCCAGCACACCCGCGAGGCGGTCGAGGCCGGACAGCTTTAGTCGTCCGGGGCCCGCGCCCCTTGCGAGCAGACGCACAGGTTCCCTCATTTCCCCCGACATGGGGTACCGGTGCGTCTGCTCGGCGGTCGGAACGCGACCACCGCTAAGCTCTCCCGCTGTGATCACCCGGATGTCCGAGCTGTTCCTGCGCACCCTGCGCGACGACCCCGCCGACGCCGAAGTGCCCAGTCACCGGCTGCTGATCCGGGCCGGCTACATCCGGCCGGTCGCGCCCGGCGTCTATAGCTGGCTGCCGTTGGGCCTGCGGGTGTTGCGCAACATCGAACGGGTGCTCCGCGAAGAGATGAACGGCATTGGTGGCCAAGAGATCCTGTTCCCCGCGCTGTTGCCGCGCGCACCGTATGAAACAACCAACCGCTGGACTGAATACGGCGACAACATGTTCCGGTTGCGAGACCGTCGCGACAACGACTACCTGCTCGCTCCCACCCACGAAGAGGTGTTCACCCTCACCGTGAAGGGCGAATACAGCTCATACAAAGACTTCCCGCTGGTGCTCTACCAGATCCAGAGCAAATACCGCGACGAGCCGCGGCCACGGGCCGGCATCCTGCGTGGCCGGGAATTCGTGATGAAAGATTCGTACTCCTTCGACGTCGACGACGCCGGACTGCAGGCGGCCTACTACGCCCACCGCGACGCCTACCGGCGCATGTTCGACCGGATGGCGGTGCGCTACGTCATCGTGTCGGCACTCTCCGGTGCGATGGGCGGCAGCTCGTCGGAGGAATTCCTGGCCGAGAGTTCCGTCGGTGAGGACACCTTCGTGCGCTGCCTGGAGTCCGGCTATGCGGCCAACGTCGAGGCGGTGGTGACGGCTCGCCCAGAGCCGCGACCCACCGAAGGGCTTCCCGAGGCGGTGGTGCACGACACCGGCGACACCCCCACGATCGCGACGCTGGTCGACTGGGCCAACAGTGCCGGGCTGGGCCGCACCGTAACTGCTGCGGACACCCTGAAGAACGTACTGGTCAAAGTGCGCCAACCGGGCGGTGATTGGGAGTTGCTGGGTATTGGAGTGCCCGGTGATCGCGAGGTTGACGACCGGCGACTGGCCGCCGCCTTGGAGCCGGCCGAGTACACGCTGTTCAGTGACGACGACTTCGCGGCGCACCCGTTTTTGGTGAAGGGTTACATTGGACCGACGGCACTGCGAGACAACGGAGTCCGCTACCTTGTCGACCCGCGGGTAGCCGACGGCACCAGTTGGATCACCGGCGCAGATGCGCCCGGCCGTCATGTCGTCGGCTTGGTGGCGGGCCGAGACTTCACCGCTGATGGCACCATCGAAGCCGCCGAGGTGCGCGACGGCGACCCGTCGCCCGACGGCGCCGGACCACTGGTCTCGGCACGTGGGATCGAAATCGGACACATCTTCCAACTCGGCCGTAAATACACCGACGCGTTCGGTGTGGACGTGCTGGGGGAGGATGGACGGCCGGTGCGGCTGACCATGGGCTCCTATGGGATCGGCGTGTCGCGACTGGTGGCCGTCATCGCCGAACAGCACCACGACGAGCTGGGCTTGCGCTGGCCGGGCAGCGTCGCACCGTTCGGTGTGCACCTGGTGATCGCCAACAAGGACGACGCCGCCCGAGCCGGGGCCACCGAGTTGGCCGTGGAATTGGACCGCCTTGGTGTTGAGGTGCTGCTCGACGATCGGCAGGCCTCGCCGGGGGTGAAGTTCAAAGACGCCGAACTGCTGGGGGTGCCGTGGATCGTGGTGGTCGGCCGCGGTTGGGCCGACGGTGTGGTCGAGCTGCGCGACCGGTTCTCCGGTCAGACCCGCGAGCTGGCCGTCGGCGCCGCGCTGGCCACCGACATCAAAGCCGCGCTTTCCCACGCGGAGCTGGGGGCACCTCCCGCTTGCGGGTGAACAGAAAAGCCTCCGAAAACGGCGCTCTGAGCGGGCTTTTGTTGGGGGTACCCCCTCTGGGGGACTGCTCGCCGCACTTAGCGCCCACCACATTCGGAGAGGCGGCGGCGCAGGAAGGCACGCGCCGGTTCGGAGCCGGTGACCGCCAGCGGCTGCTGATACCACTAAAGCGCCTCGCTCAGCCGGCACGACGCAGCATATCGGCGCGGATCGACGGCACGACGCGGGCCAGCCGGGGATCGTCGGCCACCGCATCCAACGCGGCAAGGCCCGCGGCGTAGCCGTCCGAAAGCCCACGGCCACAGCGCGGTTCGCCCACGCCACTGGGGAATCATTGACGGCAACCAGCCGGTCGTAAGCGGTGCAGATCGCGCCCCAGTCGGTCTGTTCAAACGTGCCGGATCTTGGCTTTGGCGCGGGTGATCCGTTGAGCGACCGTGGCCTCAGACTGCAGCAGCGCGCGGCTGATCTCAGCCACAGTGAGCCCGGACACCAGCCGCAGGGTGAGCGCCAGGTGCGACACCCGGTCGAGTGCCGGATGCGCGCAGGTGAACATCATCCGCAGCTCGTCGTCGCGGACCGGGTGGACGTCCGCCCGATCGATCGCGCCCGGATCACCTCAACCATGGCTGCCAATTCCTTTCCCTGGCACGCTGTTTCGCGACGCAGCCGATCCCGGGCGCGGTTACGGGCTACCGGACCCCGACCCCTGAGCCAGCGCGGCCACGGTCGGACCCCATTCCTGGGCACCACCGCCGCAACCGGAATCAGCGCGGCCAGTTTGACAGCCTCGTCACGGTCGGTGGCGGACAGCAGGTAAAAGCCGGTAGTGATTTCGCCGCCTTCCAGGTATGGGCCATCGGTCGACAGCACCTCGCCGTTGCGGACGCGCACCGTCGTCGCCGTCGCCGGCTCATGCAGCGCCGCGCCGCCGACAATGTGCTCACCTGCGGCGGGCAGCGAATTCCCCGTGTCGCGCCGCTTCGGCCTGCCACTCCGGCGTGCCGAGGCTAAACGCGGATGCCGGTGGCTGCAGCAGCAGTGCCAGCCACTGGCCGCCGCACCGCGACCAGTCGGGCTCGGCGGTGTGGTAGATCGGTCGTACTTCCACCGCGCCGAAGGCGGCGGACTATTCGGAGCCGCCCGGGAAGGCGGTCGTGATCGGCCAGCTGCCCAGCACCCGGTTCCACCGCGCCGCCAGCACCGCACTTTGGCTCAGCGCAGTCACCGCGAACTCCCGGTCGGCGGGCTCACCGGCCTGCTCGGCAACGGCGCGCCAAGCCACCGCGCAGTCGTTTTCCATGCGTAACGCCAGTTGTGCTGCGTCCGTCGGATTGTCCATCGGCATGGGCAGCCGGTAACCGGCAGCGGCCACCGGGGCGGTCACTGCGCGCGCGGCCAGCATGGCGATTATCCGGTCGCGGCGCTCGCGATGCTGGCGGATCGCCATCGACACCAGGCTGTTCAAATCGGGCGACGCGTAGGCCGACACCATGCCGTAGCCGTAGATGACGCCGTGCTCGGTCGCCAGCGCATCGCAGAGCGCAGTGTCCGGGCCGGCGGCCGGGGTCGGCTCCGTCGACGTCACGGTTGCGGCGCCAGCGCGACGGTGTGCGCGGCCGTGCACGATGCCGCGATGGAGGCGAACAGCCCGGCTCGATAACCCGACGACTCGACGGCCAGCTTGCCGGCACTGTCTGCGGCAGTGCGCAGTGCGTTGACCACATCGGACACCGCGGGCGGCGGTGAAATGGGCTCGGTAGGGCTGGTCGGTGTCGTGGCTTCGGTCGATGCCGGTTCAGGTTGGCCGGCGACCCGGGCGATCTCGACGCCCACTGCTCGGGCATGCTCCGCCCGTTCCGCGGCGATCTCAGTCAGCGCAGCGGCGACCGCAGGAGAGGCGACGGCCGCGGCGGCGGCCGCCAGTTCGCTGTCCTGGCGCGCCAGCACCTGCTGGGCCACCAAATCGTCGACGGCGGGCGGCGGCGGCGAGGCGCACCCCGACGTTGCCACGGCGAACAGCGCGAGGAGTCCACTACCGGCCAGCATGTGTCGCCTGCTGAGCGCCGGAAAGCTGCTGGGCACGTCGAACATCCTGCCACGCGCACGGGAGTCAACCGCGCCAGCTGTGGAGTGGCTGAGCGCAAGTCCGGTTCGCCGTGGCCACGTGTTATCCGGCGTATCGTGGGTAGCTGGGTTCCCCGGACACGCCCGGCTACCTCTGGGGCAGACGAACGGACAACTCAAGATGAGGAGCTCGCCGTGGCCAGCAGGCTGCCGTCACAGGCGCAGGTGATCGAGCTGCTCGACGCAGACTTTGCGCGCGCCGGATATGAGATCGAAGACGTCGCCGTCGACACCCGCGCGCGGCCGCCGCGGATCACCGTGATCGCTGACGGTGATACGCCACTCGACTTGGACGCCGCTGCCGCTCTGTCGCGTTCGGCATCGGCCTTGCTCGATGACCTCGACATCGACGGCCGGTATGTCCTCGAGGTCAGTTCGCCCGGTGTGCAGCGGCCATTGACCAGCGCCAAGCACTTTCGTCGGGCCCGTGGACGCCGAGTTGAGCTGACCTTGACCGACGGCTCGACACTGACCGGGCGGGTCGGTGACACCGACGCCAATACCGTGACGTTGGTGGTCCGAGAGGCCGGCCGACGTGACTGGGTGCTACGCCGGTTCCCGATCGGTGACATCGCACACGGCGTTGTTCACGTTGAGTTTTCGCCGCCACCCGATCGTGAGCTGGAACTAGCTTGCCAGCAGGCCCAGGTGCCGGAGACGGAGGCCGGCGGATGAATATCGACATGGCCGCATTGCACGCCATCGAGGCGGACAAGGGCATCTCAGTGGATGTGGTGGTCGACACGATTAAATCCGCGCTGCTCACCGCGTATCGCCACACCCAGGGGCACGAAACCGATGCGCGCATCGAAATCGACCGCAAAACCGGTGCGGTCCAAGTGATCGCCCACGAGACCGACGCCGACGGCAACGTCATCGGCGAATGGGATGACACCCCGGAGGGCTTCGGCCGGATCGCGGCCACCACCGCGCGGCAGGTGATCCTGCAACGGCTGCGCGATGCCGAGAACGAAAAGGCCTACGGGGAGTTCTCCGCCAGAGAGGGCGACATCGTGGCTGGAGTGGTTCAGCGCGACGCCCGGGAGAACGCCCGTGGCGTTGTGGTGGTGCGGCTGGGTACCGAAACGAAAGGATCCGACGGCCTTATCCGGCCCGCCGAGCAGGCGCCGGGTGAACGATACGAGCACGGTGACCGATTGCGTTGCTATGTCATCGGAGTCAGTCGTGGTCTTCGCGAGCCGCGGATCGAGCTTTCCCGCACCCATCCCAACCTGGTCCGCAAGCTGTTCGCGCTGGAAGTCCCGGAGATCGCCGACGGGTCGGTAGATATCGTCGCGGTTGCCCGGGAGGCCGGCCACCGCTCGAAGATCGCGGTG
>CAZPZQ010000134.1:0-8805 GCA_964590745.1 uncultured Mycobacterium sp.
GCACAGTCGTAGGCGCTGAACCTCCGATACCCCGACGCCGCCCGCTGCGGTGTCAACAGCCCTTCGGCCTCCAGGAAACGAATCTTGGAGATGGTGACATCGGGAAAGTCCGGTCGAAGCAGATCCAGCACTGCGCCGATTGACATCCCAACCGGTTCCGGGGTTTCGGGCGCGGTCACGAGCTATCGGATCCACCCTCATGCTCACCGGTCATCGGACCGGTCAGAAAAACCAAGCGGAACTTGCCGATCTGGACTTCATCGCCGTTGACCAAGACCGCCGAATCGACCGGTTCCCGGTTGACATAGGTGCCGTTAAGACTGCCGACGTCGACGACCTGGAACTCGTTGTTTTCCAGACGGAACTCCGCGTGCCGACGGCTGACCGTGACGTCGTCCAGAAAGATGTCGCTGTCCGGATGCCGGCCGGCCGAGGTGACTGGTTGATCGAGCAGGAAGCGCGACCCGGCGTTCGGACCCCGTTTGACGACCAGGAGCGCCGAGCCCGCCGGCAGTCCCTCGACGCCGGACACAATGCTCTCGGTGCCCGCTTGCGCGGGTGCGTCCAACTCATTGAGGAAGTCAGCGCGAAAGACCGAGGTGGTTTCCACGGTGACATCGTCAGTCGTTTGGTCGTTGTCCTTTTCCGTCACCCGCTGCTCCTCACTGGCCGCTGTGGTGTTACCTGATCACGCTGGATCGAACAGGCACCGCGCCGACAGTACCGCCGATGAGTTGACCGTACCGTGCAGCCGCCCGAAATGCGCGCTGCACTGCAGGATAGGTGACCGACGTCCGATTGCCTCGGCGATGGTCATTCGGTCAGCGTGTCCCGGTAGGCGTCAGCGCTCAGCAGCGCCGCAAGGTCACGCTCCAAGGCCTCGATCTGGGCATCTTCGACGTGAAGCTCCAGGAGCCAGCCGGCACCGTACGGGTCGGAGTTCACCAATTGCGGGCTGTTGTGCAGATCGTCGTTGACGGCGCCGACTTTCGCCGAAACCGGGGCGTACAAATCCGACACCGATTTGGTCGACTCGACCTCCCCGAAGGTGTCCCCGGCGGTCACCTCGGCACCCACGTCGGGCAACTGGACGAACACCACATCGCCGAGCGCGGACTGCGCGAAATCCGTGATCCCCACCCGAACGGTGTTTTGGCCGGTGCGTCGAACCCATTCGTGTTCGGCGGTGTAATGCAGGTCGGATGGAATTTGGCTGGCGGGGCTCACGGTGATCCTGTTCGTTGTCGGTGTCGTTCACTTGACGGGCTGAGCGTATTGGCGCGGTTTCGGTTGCCGCAAGACGGTCACGTCCACTCGGTCGACCTGCTGTATCGTCATCGTCCCGCCGAGCCGTTTGACGCTGTCGACCGCGCCACCCGGAATATTCATCGCCGCGGCCAAAGTAGGTGGATCGCCAATCGCCAAAACCGAATACGGCGGATTGAACGTTTTCCCGTCGAACTCCAGCGCGCCGGGCGTTCCGGCGACCCAGGTATCCACCCCGACTCGCACCCCCTGTTGGGTGTCACGGATCTCCATCGCCTCGGCACCGGCCGCTCGCAGCTCATTGATCACATCGAGCATCGTCTCCGGCGCCACTCCGCGCCCCGGATCGTCAATGGTCATCGTGACGCCTGGACCGACCGCGCCGACGGCACCCACCATGATGGTCAGAGCAGCGAGTCTGGCCTGCGCGTTTTCGATCGCCGCCTGATCGCTGCTGCCCGACTCCTGCAGCGCGGTGAGGGTCTGCTGCAGTTCGGCGACTTCGGTGTTCAACGTCGCCTCGCGCTGGCGCAGCGAATCCAGCAGCACCAACAAATCGGCGGGGCGGGCGGTTTCCAGCGCATCGCCGGACTCGTTATGGCGGACCTGGGTGACAAACGCTACTCCCAGCAACAAACACAGCAGCACCGCCAGCACACCGAAAACCAACTGGGTACGACCGCGCCGCAGCACTCTGGACCGGCCACGGCGGCCCGGCGCGGCGTCGTCGTGGTCGGCCGGCAGTTCGTGCCGCCCGTGCGGGGCTGCGCCCGACGGGGATTTGCTGCTTTGCTCGTCAGTCATGGCGATCAGGCTCCGAACAACCGACGGCGCAGTGCCGCGGCGTTGCCGAAGATACGAATACCCAGTACGACGATGATCGCGGTGGAAAGTTGTGTCCCGACGCCGAGTTGATCACCGACATAGACGATCAGCGCGGCGACCAGGACGTTGAACACGAACGACACTACGAACACCTTCGCATCGAAAATGCGCTCGAGATAGGCCCGCAGACCGCCGAACACCGCATCCAGGGCGGCGACCACCGCAATCGGCAGGTAGGGCTGAACCGCTTCCGGCACGCTCGGGTGAAACACCAAGCCCAGTACGATGCCGGCGACCAGTGCCGCAATGCCGATCATCTGGGCCCGGCCTTGTGCACTGGGATCCCGGCTGCTGAAAACACCGTCGCTACGTCCACTAAGCCCCGATCTCTTTGGCTAACTTGATCTCCCGTGCTGCGCTCGCCGGCAGTTCCAGGTCGTCCGCGGTGCTGACGTTGACACCGACCCCGTAGGACACCTCCAGCAGGCGTAACCGGTACAGCCCTGGGCTGCGGTCGAAGGCGTCCTGCAGTTGGCGTGGCGGACCGATGGCGTCAATGGTGTACGGGCTGCTGATCGGATCATGATCGACCAGGATCGCACCACCCGCCTGCCGGATGGTGACGTTGGGTCCGATCCGGACGCCGCCGACCGAGATCGCTTCGGCCCCGCCGGCCCACAGCGAGTTGACGACGAGTTGCAGGTCACGGTCCAGAATGATCTGCTGACTGCCGGACACCCGCTGCTTGGACGCGTCGGACAGGTTGCGCCCGACACCGGGGTCGGTCACCGTAACGGTCAGCCCTGGGCCGAGTACCGGCGTGCTGGCGGCCGCCAGGCTGACCAAGTCGAGCCCGGACAACAGCCGCTGACCCTCGGCGTCGTCGTTGAGTCGCTGTCGCTGCAGGTCGTCGACTTGGACCGCCAGTTCGTTGCGGTGGCCGGCCAGGGCATTGCTGGCGGTTTGCGCCGACCGCACGTTGGTGGCCAGCACCCGTTGGGCGGCGCGCACCCCGGGCGCGACTGACCGGGCTTGAGCAACCGCAACCGCGAACATCGCGGCGACCAGCACCGCGGCCAATGCCTGCCATCCCCACGCCGCGAAACGCGCCCGGCGGGTTTTCGGCGCGCCGGCGCGGTCTCGGGCGGCGGCCGCCGCGGCGTAGCCCGGATCAAGATGTTCGGAGAGCAGCGAGCGCAGCAGCGACGGCACCGGGAAATGCCGGGGCCGGTCGGCCTCGTGGGCGTTGCGGCCGGCCTCTGCGTCATAGCCGCTGAGCGCGAAGAAAGGTTCAGCCATCGCGAACCTTCGGCAACTGGCGGACCACCATGGCCACCTGAGCCAGATACAGCACGAACGCCCACAGGTACATGCCCAGACCCCAGATCAAAAATGCCCACCCGCACGCCAGCGCCACCCTGCTCCACACCGCCTCCCACTGCCCGAGCAGGATCAGCGGGAAGGCCACCATCAGCGCGAACGTCGCCGCCTTACCGACATACGTCACCGGTAGGGCGGGCAGTCCACGGCTACGCACCGCGGGCAGGGCAGCGGCCAGCACCGCGTCGCGGGCCAGCAGCGCGACGATGATCCACCAGGGCACCAGGCCGCGTAGACCGAAGGCGATCGGAACCGCCACCATGTAGAGCCGGTCAACCGCCGGATCGAGGAGAGCACCCAGTTTCGACGACTGCCCCAGCAGCCGGGCGATCTTGCCGTCGGCCCAATCGGAGGCACCGCTGAACATCAGGATCGCCACCGCCCAGCCGTCGGCCCGGGCGACCAGCAGGACATAGAGGAACACGGCGATCAGTACCAGGCGTACCGCACTGAGCACGTTGGGTACCGTCAGCACCCGGTCTTGGCGGGCCCTCGTGCTCATGGTGATCAGGCTCAGCGGAAAATGCCTGGCAGGCTCAGGGCGTCCATGGTGTCGTCGCTCAACGGGTTGTCCCGCACCATGTAGGTCCACGTCGACGTCGGCCGGGCCAGCCTGGACAGGTCGATACCAGGCTCCTGCTCGATGGTGGCGGACGTCTCGAAGGTCTGCTGGGCGGCTTCGATCGCGTCGGCGGCCAGTGATGCGAATGCGTCCAGCGCCATCCGGTGGAACTCGTCGAGCGGATTCTGCCGGCCCAGCGCACGCAGATGGATGCTCTCCCGGATGTCGGCCAAGAACGCCAGGTGGTCGGCCCAGCCGCGGTCCAGGTGGTAGAGCATGATCAGCCGGCAGATCTTCTCCAGCTTCTCCTCGCCGAGCTTGTCGACCAGCTCCCGGTAACGCCGGGGCGCCAGGTCGGCGAGTTCCTCCCGGGCCGCCGGGGTGGACAGCAGGGTGTTGCGCCGCTCGACGATGATGGCGCGCTGTTGGGCGATCAGCTGGTTGTAGCGCCAGGTGTTGGCGTGGATGTCGAGCAGCTTCCCTTCGGCGACCCGCTGGGCATGGTCGAGCATCTCGGCAGCTTTGGGACTGACGATCCGCCCGGTCGGGTCGGTCTCCATCGGCCGCTTGTGTTCGTCCAGGTTGGCTTCGGCCACCTCGTCTTCCCAGCTGGAAAAGAACACCGACGAACCGGGATCGCCCTGCCGCCCGGCCCGTCCGCGCAGCTGGTTGTCCAGGCGCTGGGTGTGCTGGCGCCCGGTTCCGACTACGTGCAAGCCGCCCAGTTCGACGATTTCGTCGTGATCAACCGCTTCGACCTCCGAGGACCCGCCGAGCCGGATGTCGGTGCCGCGACCGGCCATCTGCGTGGAAACGGTGACCGCCCCCAGCTTGCCGGCCTCGGCGATCACCTTGGCTTCCTCGGCGTCGTTCTTGGCGTTGAGTACCACCGCCGGGACCTTGCGTTTGCGGAGCCGCTCGTAGAGTTCCTCGGACTCGGCAACGTCGTGGGTGCCGACCAGCACCGGTTGCCCGGTGGCGTGTACTTCGACGATGTGCTCGACGATCGCGTCGTTTTTGGCCGCCGCGGTGATGTAGACCCGGTCCGCCTCGTCGACCCGAATGTTCGGTTCGTTCGGCGGGATGGGCGACACCCCGAGTTTGTAAAACTGGCGCAGCTGTTCACCGGCTGCCAGCGCGGTGCCGGTCATGCCGCAGACGGTGGGATAGCGGTTGACCAGCGCCTGCACCGTGATGGTGTCGAGTACCTCGCCGGTCTCGGTGGTTTCGATGCCCTCCTTGGCCTCCACCGCCGCCTGCAGGCCATCCGGCCAGCGTTGCAGCGCCGCGATACGCCCGCGGGAGGGATTGATCAGGTGCACCTTGCCGTCGCGGACGATGTAGTGCACGTCACGCTGCAGCAGCACATGGGCGTGCAGCGCAACGTTGACCTCGGTGAGGGTGGTGGTCACGTTCTCCTCCGAGTACAGGTCGATACCGCCCAGCGCGGCCTCGACCTTGCGCGCACCCTCATCGGTGAGGTGAATGTTGCGCCGGTCGGTGTCGGTGTCGTAATCCGCACCCGGAACGAGGTTGCCGACCAGTTCGACGATCTCCAGCCGCGGCGTCTCGCGGTGCGTGGTGCCGGCCAGCACCAGCGGCACCAGCGCCTCATCGACCAGCACGGAGTCGGCCTCATCGATGAGCGCTACATCGGGATTCGGTGACACCAGATCCTCGACATCGGTCACCAACTGGTCGCGCAGCACGTCGAAGCCGATCTCATTGACCGACGCGTAGGTGACGTCGCACTGGTAGGCGGCGCGTCGATCGGCTGCGGTCGACTCAGCGGTGATCCAACCGACGGTCAAGCCCAGCGCCTCGAGCAGCGGGCCCATCCACTTCGCGTCGCGGTGGGCCAGATAGTCGTTGATGGTGACGACGTGCACGTGCCGACCGCCGATGGCATAGCCGGCGGCCGCGATCGCGCCGGACAGCGTCTTGCCCTCGCCGGTAGCCATCTCAACCACGTCGCCGGCCAGCATCCTCAGTGCCCCCTGCAGTTGCACGTCGAACGGACGCAGCCGGATACTGCGCTCGGCGGCTTCCCGGGCGATCGCCAGGAACTGGGGGATGTCGGCTGATTCCGCCAGCTCCTTGAGGTCCAGCAGTTGCGCGGCCTTGCTCAGCTGTTCGTCGTCGAGTCCGGCGGCCTTCTCGTCGAACTCGGCGGCGGCGTCGACTTGAGCGAGCGAGCGACTGCGGTTCTTCTCGGTGCTGGCACCGAGCAGTTTCCAGAACTTGCCGCTGAGCCGACCCGGTTTGGTGTTGGAGGTTGCTGACGTGGTGTCAGCAGTAGCCTTAAAAGTCTTCGCCACAGCACAACCGTACGCGGTTCGATACCCCGCCGACGTGCGTGTCCCGGCGGGCGTGCCGGGCAGCGCCCGGATTTTGGCGCGTTCGGCGCAGTCGGCGCGGTCGGTGGGCATTCTGTGCGGCCCAACGGTGCTCATCCGGCGGGTCCGGCTCCGGTTGGGGTAGGTTGCGCACGGGATTTCGATCGGGCAGCGAACCAACCGCCGCAGTGTTCGCCGCAGTGATAAGGAGACGTCGAAATGGACTCGAAGCTGTTCAAGCCGTCCATCGACTGGGCTCACGCGCTGCCCGACTCACTGACCTGGATCGCGATGGCTTGGATGATCAGCGCGGTGTGCGTCATCGCCGTGCTGGCGGTGCTGCGGATGACAATGCCATGGGCGCGCCAGTTCTGGTGGATCTCCGGCGCCTACTTCACCGGACGCGACAGCCTGGGAGTCTGGCTGATGCTCGGTGTGCTGTTGCTGTCGGTGGTTACCGCGGTGCGGCTCAATGTGCTGTTCAGTTACCAGAGCAATGACATGTACTCGTCGCTGCAAACCGCGTTCCAGGGTGCCTCGATGGGCAGCGAAGCAGTGAAACAATCCGGTGTGCACGGCTTTTGGGTGTCGCTCGGCGTTTTCAGCGTGATGGCGGTGTTGCACGTGGCGCGGGTGATGCTGGACATCTACCTGACCCAGCACTTCATGGTCGACTGGCGGATCTGGCTCACGGACCGGCTTACCGGCGACTGGCTTAACGGCCGGGCATACTACCGGGCGCACTTCATCAGTCGTTCCATCGACGATGAGATAAACAGCGTCATCGGTGATGCCGGCGACGGCGCGGTGGAAGGCGCCATCGACAACCCCGACCAGCGTATTCAGCAGGACATTGACATCTTCACCGCGGGCAATGGCGCCAACCCCAACATGCCGGCCAACGGCACCGGCAGCACCCTGTTGTTCGGCGCGGTCCAGTCGATGGTGTCGGTGGTGTCGTTTGCGGCCATCCTGTGGAACCTGTCCGGCACCTTGAATGTCCTCGGGGCGGAAATCCCCCGGGCGATGTTCTGGATCGTTGTCGTCTATGTGCTGGTCGCGACGGTGATCGCGTTCTGGATCGGCCGGCCGCTGATCCGGTTGAGTTTCCGCAACGAGCTGACCAACGCCGCCTTCCGCTATGCCTTGGTTCGGGTGCGTGATGCTGCCGAGGCGGTCGCGTTCTACCGCGGCGAGTTGGCCGAGCGGCTACAACTGCGGCAACGGTTCGCCGCGATCATCGACAACTACCTGCGGTTTGTGAACCGGACGATCGGATTCACCGGATGGAACCTGTCGGTCTCCCAGACGATCGTCCCGTTGCCCTGGGTCATTCAGGCGCCGCGGCTGTTTTCCGGGCAGATCATGTTCGGCGACGTCACGCAAACCGCGATCGCGTTCGGCAACATCTCCGACTCGTTGTCGTTCTTCCGCAACGCCTACGACAACTTCGCCGGCTACCGGGCTGCGATCATCCGTCTGCACGGACTGGTCGAGGCCAACGAAGAGGCCCGCGACCTACCGGAATTGCTCGTCAAACCCAGCACCGAAGGCGCGATCGACATCGAGGGCGTCGAGGTGCGCACCCCGGCCGGAGACCACCTGATCGATTCGCTCGACGTGCATCTCGACACCGGCGAGGCGTTGATGATCGCTGGACCATCCGGCAGCGGGAAGACCACCTTGCTGCGCAGTCTGGCCCAGCTGTGGCCGTACGCCGCCGGGACGCTGCGCCGACCGGATGCCGCCAACGAGACGATGTTCTTATCGCAGCTGCCGTATGTTCCGCTGGGCAATCTGCGCGCGGTGGTGTCCTACCCCGCGTCGTCGGGTGACATCTCTGATGACGAGCTTCGACAGGCGTTGGTCAAGGTGGCGCTGCCTCACCTGGTTGATCGGCTCGACGACGTTGAGGACTGGGTCAAGGTGCTTTCGCCGGGCGAACAGCAGCGGGTGGCGTTTGCCCGCATCCTGCTGACCAAACCCAAGGCGGTGTTCCTCGACGAATCCACCTCTGCTCTGGACGAGGGCCTGGAGTTGACGCTGTATCGACTGCTGCGGGCCGAGTTGCCGGAGACGATCGTGGTCAGCGTGAGCCACCGGCACACCGTCGCGCAACACCATCAGCGTCTGCTCGAGTTGCTCGGGGAAGGTCGGTGGCGGTTGAGCCGGGTCGAGCCGGAGCCGGCACCGGTGTAGCGCGTGCGGGATTCTTGCGCGAACAATAGCTGCTATCAAGCCGCGGCCGGTTGTAGGTCTTGGTTTCGGGTTTGGTGGTCGGCGAGGAGCGCCTGTAAGAACGGACGGGATATGCGGCGTTTGACACAGCGGCGGGCTGCAGCCTTGGTTTTCCCGGCGGTGATCAGCCGTTGGTAATAGGCGTGGCCGGCGCTGCCTTCCATGCGGATCTGGGTGACGGCGATGCGGTGTATGGCG
>CAZPZQ010000135.1:0-8790 GCA_964590745.1 uncultured Mycobacterium sp.
CAGATCGCGGCGTGATCGCCGGCGGCCACCCCGAGCTTGGTGTGGCCGTCGATCAGCCGGGTGGTCCGGCCGGCCACCGAGATATCGGAAAGCAGCGCCACCACCAGCCCGGCGCCGACGGCCACCCCGCTGATCGCCGAAACCACCGGCTTGGAGAAGTTGACCAGGTTGAGCACCAGGTCGCGAGCTTCCCGCAGCACCTGCATCCGATCGGGGTAGGCGCCGCTGGTCTTCTCGATCAGTTCGAAGCTGCCACCGGCGGAGAACGCCTTGCCTGCACCGCGAACCAGGACGGCTCGCACCGCATCGTCGCGGTCGATGGCCGGCCACACCTCGGCCAAATCGCGGTGCATCTGCGGCCCGACCGAATTGAGGCCGGGCGCGTCCAGCACCATCTCCAGCACGCCGTTGCCGCCGGTCTCCAGCCGCAGGCTGGGGAAGTCGCGGTAGTTGTCAGCCATCTTCGCCCCTTACGTCGCAAACCCGCGCAGTTGATTTCCGCTGTCGACCCGACGATACGGCGGGTGAGTTATCTCGACGTGGTCAGCAGCACCCGTTGCCTTTCGACACTGCGGGGTTCGCGCCGCCACCGGGCTTGTGCGCGAGGATGGCCACCGCGGCCAACCGATTGCGGTTGGCGTGAAAAGCGCGACGCATAGCGCGCACCTGGCGTCGTGCATCGCGGTGGGTGAGCACGTTTTTCACAAAGCGCAACGCTCCCGAGAGCCCTTCGTCGGCGACCAGGCGCCGCGGCTCCAGTAACGCCACCGGCGCGGTGCTGACCATGTCGACCACCAGTTCGTGTTCGGCCAGCAGTTGCATCCATTCGGCAACGGTCAGCAGCCGGGCGCCGTCTTTGACCGCGCTCGCCAGTGCCTGTTGGACGTCGGCCCTGGCCTCCTCGGAGATGCTGTTCGGTATGAGCGCGACCTCGTGGATGCCGTAGCGGCCCCCCGGCCGCAGCACCCGAGCCACCTCGTTGACGATGGCATGCCGGACATCGTCACCTTGCATGCTCAGCAGCGCCTCACCCACGACGACATCGGCGCTTCCGTGTCGCAGCCCGGTCTGGGCTGCGTCAGCGACCCGCACCTCGCCGTTTGCCCCGACGGCATCCTGCACTGTGCCGGCGGCGTCGGGATTCTTTTCGATACCCAGATAGCTTCGGGGCCGGTGGGTGAGGATCTCGGTGGCGGTCCGACCCATGCCGGGGGCCAGTTCGAGCACATCGGAGTTGGGCAGCCCGACGCGCTCGAGCAAACCCCGGGTCAACTCGATGCCGCCCGGTCGCAGCACCCGCTTGCCCAGCTGGGCCAGCAGCCGATAACCCTGGACGCCGCCGGGTGCCGCCGTCTTGCCTGTCTCGTTCCGGTGTACCCGTGCGTCTGTCATCAGCCGGCCTGTCGGGCCGCCGGCGTCAGCCCCAGGAACTGACGCCTTTGATGCACGGTCAGGTAACGCAACCCGTCTGCGGCGGCGAGAAACTGCCGGCGTGATCGACGCGGCATCCACAGCAGTGCGCCGGGCGCCAGCTCGGTTGTGCCTTGTTCGGTGATCAGTTGACCGCTGCCCGATAGCACATGCACCACAGCGTCCACTTCCGGGCCGACGTGCATATTAGTGCCCTCGTTCGGCGCCAGCACCGTGACTTCGGCGTCCAATTCGCGGCTCTGGACTTCCAGCTTCCACACCACGCCGGCCGGGTCCGGCTCGCTGCCATTGTCGGTGGCGGTGTTGGTCATCAGCCGGGGCAGCGGAGTGCTGGTCAGCTTAGAGATCCGGGTGCGCCAAATCGGTCCTCTTTCAAGGTATTCCCAGCCGAAGCTGTCGGGTTGTTCAGCTTCGAACTCCTTGCGCAGCGGTTCCGGCTCGTGGTCATTGACCAGGACGAACGATTCGCCGACGGCTAATTTGGCAAAGGTAGCGAAGATGGTTGGGTGTTTCTCCGGCTTGGGCAGCACTCGGGCGTCGACTTCGGTTTCGGGCACAGGATGGGCTTACCTTTCTAGTTTTTACAAGTCAGCTTGTGTAAACTCTAGCCCATGACATACGTGATCGGGAAGCCGTGCGTCGACGTGATGGACCGGGCCTGCGTGGAGGAATGCCCGGTGGACTGCATCTACGAAGGCGGGCGCGCCCTGTATATCCATCCGGACGAGTGCGTGGACTGCGGTGCCTGCGAGCCGGTGTGCCCGGTGGAGGCGATCTACTACGAAGATGACCTGCCGGACGACTTGCGGCCCTATCTGGACGACAACGCGGCATTCTTCGCCGAGGCGCTGCCGGGCCGCGACGAGCCGCTCGGGTCGCCCGGCGGTGCGGCCAAGATCGGGCCGCTCGGTGTGGACACCCCGCTGGTCGCGAGTCTGCCCCCCCAGGGTGATGCACACGGGGAGTGAGCATTACCAAATCAGGTCCCGGGTCTGGAGGACGTCGATCTGACGTACTGCGGGTGCTGCAGGTCGCGGATACCTCGATGAGCATCACCCAGATCGCCGAACGACTGGGCGTGCATCCCAACACCGCGCGCTTCCATCTGGACACCCTGATCGATGAAGGCCGCGTCGAACTCGCCGAGTCCGAGCACAAGGGGCGAGGCCGGCCGGCCCAGATGTTCCGGGCGGTCCGCCAAATGGATCGCGGCGGAACTCGACGCTACCGACTGCTCGCCGAGATCCTCGCCAGCGGCATAGCCGCCGACGAGAATCCGGGCGCCAAGGCGCTGGCCGCGGGCCGCGCCTGGGGCCAACGGCTGGAGTCGCTGGCCCACCCCGAGGCGGCCACCGACTCGGTTGACGCCGAGCAAGCGGTGGATCGTCTGGTGGAGATGTGCGACGAACTCGGGTTCGCGCCGGAGCGAACCGAGTCCGCGGAGGAGATACAGGTGGGGTTGCGGCACTGCCCGTTCCTCGAGCTGGCCGAAGCCCGGCCGGAAGTGGTCTGCCCGATCCATCTGGGCCTGATGCAGGGCGCTTTGGAAGCAATCGGTGCGCCGGTTGCAGTCCGTCGGCTGGACGCGTTCGCCGAACCGGACCTGTGCCTGGCACACCTGGCCGCGGTCGCCCCCGGTCGTCGCCCGCCGACCGGCGGCGAAATCCGGATAGGGCGCGCCGCCGCGGGTCCGGCCCGGGTAGAAGGAGTCGCCGGGTGAGCGTTGCAACCTCCGTCGCGGTCGCCACCGTTTTCCTGTGGCTGGGCATGGTGGTGGCGATCTCCTTCATGGAGGCGCCGCTGAAGTTTCGGGCGCCCAACGCGACGGTGCCGCTGTGCCTGGGTATCGGCCGGGTCGTCTTTCGCGCGCTGAACGGTGCCGAGCTCGCCCTGGCGGCCGTCATCGCGGTGACTTTCCTGGTCAGTGCCCCGGCACCGGGTGTCCTCGCGGCATTGCTGATCGCGATGGGCATGCTGGTCGCTCAGCTACTGGCGGTGCGGCCCCGGCTCAGCCGGCGCGCCGACCAGGTGCTGGCTGGACTCGACGCGCCCCGTTCCCGGGCGCACTATGCCTACGTGGGCCTCGAGGTGGTCAAGGTCATCGCATTGGCGGTGGCCGGGATTCTTCTACTATCCGGTTGAATGGCTTGAATGGCCCGAACGGCCCGAATGGCCCGAAGGGCCCCAGACAACGATCCCGGCAACCGAAGGGCTCACGCTGATGGAATCCGTCTCCCTGGAGAAGCTGGTCGACGAGAAGTTGACCGAGGCGCAGCAGGCGCACAGTGGCCGGTCGGCCCACACCATCTACGGCGGGGCGAAGCACCGGCTCCGCCAAACGCTGGTCGCCCTGCGGGCCGGGGAGACGCTGGCCGAGCACGACAGCCCTGGCGAGTCGACGCTGCACGTGCTGCGCGGCCGGGTGCGGCTGACCGCTGGCGCAGAGACCTGGGAGGGGGTCGCCGGTGACCACGTCGCCATCCCGCCAGTCCGTCACGCGCTCGAGTCACTGGAGGACTCGGCGATCGTGCTCACCGTCGCCAAGACCGACCCGCATCACGAAACGCAGCATCAATCCCAGCACCTGACTCAGCACGAACCGCACGACCCGCCGCACCGCTAGACGCCGCGGTGGCGTTAGCAACACCGTGGTCGCAGCGGGCCGGGCTGCGCGTGCCGATCGTCAATGCGCCGATGGGCGGCGTGGCGGGCGGCCGGCTGGCCGGCGCGGTCACGGCGGCCGGCGGTCTGGGCATGATCGGGATGGGCAGCACCGCGTCAACGGCGTCCCTCGGTGCCGAACTGGCGCAACTCGGTCAAGCGCCGAGATTCGGAATCGGCTTGGTGGACTGGGTGATCCGCCGCGAGCCCGAATTGCTCGACGCAGCGCTGGCCGCGCGCCCGACGCTGCTGTCAGTCAGCTTCGGCACCGAGCTGTCCTGGGTGAATCGAGCACATGCGGCCGGAATCAGCACCGCCGCCCAGATATACGACGTGATGGGCGCCCGCTACGCCCAAGACGCCGGGATCGACGTGCTGGTGGTCCGGGGGGCGGAGGGCGGCGGCCACGGAGAAGTCAAACTGGCCACCCTGCCGCTGTTGGACGCGGTCCTGGAGGTGGCCGAGGTGCCGGTGCTGGCAGCGGGTGGCATCGGCTCGCCGCGCAGCCTGGCGGCGGTGCTGGCCGCCGGCGCCGACGGAGCCTGGTTGGGCACCTGCCTTTCGGCCTGCCCGGAGGCGCTGACCGGCGATGGTGCTCGCCGAGCGCTGATCGGGGCGGCCGGCGTCGACACCGTGACCACCCGGGTGTTCGACGTCGCCCAGCGGCTGGACTGGCCGGAGCGGTTCCCGGCCCGGGTGCTGGACAACGATTTCGTCAGCCGCTGGGCCGGCCGGGAAGCCGCACTCTCCGCTGACCGGGCTGCTGGTGCGCAGCTGGCCGCCGGGATCGCCAGCGGCGACTACCGGGTCGCACCGGTGGACGCCGGCCAGGGCGTCGGAATGCTCTCCGATAGCCAACCGGTCCGCTCCGTTCTCGAGCAGTTGTGCTCTGGTGCTGAGCGACTGCTGCGTCGCTGGGGCTGAGGCGCTCCCGGAGACCCGTTTCGGCGCCCCCTCGACCGTCGGATTCTATCGGATAAAAGTCTTGACACTAGATTCCCACGGTTCTAACGTTTAAATTATCATCTTTTAGATTTAGGAGTTCGCCATGGCCACCAGTGACGTCACCCGCAACGCGCCGTTCGCCGAGCGGATCAAGGACCCCAAGTATGAAGCGTTCGTCATTTTGCGCACGCTGTTCACCGTGGCGCCGATCCTGTTCGGTTTGGACAAGTTCTTCAATCTGCTGCCGCACGTGCCCGGCGACGTGGTGACCAGCCACTGGGGTAAATACCTTGCCGGCTGGATCGACAGCATCCTCCCCGGCAACACCGACCAGGGCATGTACATCGTCGGCGTGATCGAGATCGTGGCCGGCATCCTGGTCGCCGTCGCGCCGCGCATCGGTGCCTGGGTGGTCGCGCTGTGGCTGGCCGGCATCATCGTCGACCTGCTCACTCTGTCCGGCTACTACGACGTCGCGCTGCGCGACTTCGGTTTGCTGGTCGCAGCTGTGGTGCTGGGCCGACTGGCCATGGCCGTGCACGCCGAGGAGGCGGCACACCAGCACCCGGCGAAGCCGTAACCCGAAATTCGACGGGGCAGGATCGTCGCTGCAGGCCACTCGCCGCCCGCAACAGCGTTACTGCCCGCCGCCTGAGCTGGCGACCGCGCTTCGCTACGACGACTCCGTGGCGCGGTCGCCCTTGACTGTGTCGGTCGTATCGGTACTGACCGTTGTCTGATCCGTGTTGTCCGTACCGAGTCATACCGCGCGCAGATAGCGACGGGTTATCAGCCGCTGCGCCACCGCGGTGATCGGTTCGCCCGCCCGGATCCACCACTTCGCCGGTCGGGAGAACGCCCGGACGTCGGCGTACACGGCGTCGCTGGCCGGGTCATAGCGCACCGAAAACGACTCCTCGCCGGACTCCGGGTGCCCGGGCAGCGTCCCGTAGCCGAACCCGCGGCGGTCGGCCTCGTCGATGAGGTAGACCACCCGGCACGGAGCCCGCATCGGGCCCAACCGGACCAGCACCACCGCGCCGACCACCGCAACGTCGGCGCTGGCCTGCACCCGCAGTCCGGCGCCGCGCTGCATCCCCCAGCGCAGCACCGCGTCGGCCGCCCGCTCGAAGCGAGCCCGGCCGGTCCCGATCCGGTCCGAGGCGTCAATGTGGCGATAGCCATCGGGCAACTTGCCCCGGGTGGCGCCCACCTCCGGGTAGGTCAACGGCAATGTGGTGATTCCGCTCAACTCCATCAGCTCACCCTGCCACGCCCGGCGTAACGTCGAGTGGGTGACGACGAGAACCTCCGAGAGCCCAGCCGCCGCGTCCGGAACGGTCACCCTCGGCGGCGATCTGACGGTCAATCGACTTGGATTCGGTGCCATGCGGCTGACCGGCCCGGGCATCTGGGGGCCGCCGGCAGACCGGGGCGAAGCGGTGCGCCTGCTACATCGCGCGGTCGAGCTCGGGGTCAACTTCATCGACACTGCGGACTCCTACGGTCCGTACGTCTCCGAAGAGATCATCCGTGAGGCGCTGCATCCGTACTCCGGGCTGGTGATCGCCACCAAAGCCGGGCTGTTGCGCACCGGACCGGATCAATGGTTTCCCCTGACCAACCCGCACTACCTGCGTCAGCAGGTTGAGATGAGTTTGCGCCGGCTCGGCGTCGAGCGCATCGACCTGTTCCAGTTGCACCGGGTAGACCGGAACATTCCGCTGGAAGACCAACTCGGCGAACTGATAGCCCTGCGCGACGAGGGCAAGATCCGCCACCTCGGCCTGTCCCAGGTCACCGTCGAGCAACTCGACGCCGCCCAGCAACTCACCCCCATCGTCTCGGTGCAGAACAGATACAACCTGACCGACCGCAAAGCCGACCCGCTGGTGGACGTCGCCGCGGACCGGGCCGTCGCGTTCATCCCGTGGTTTCCGCTGGCGGCCGGGCCACTGGCCGCTGCGGACGGTCCGCTGGCTCAGATCGCTGCCGACCACCACGCGACACCGTCCCAGTTGGCGCTGGCTTGGCTGCTGAAACGGTCTCCGGCGATGCTGCCGATCCCGGGCACGTCCAACATCGCCCACCTGGAACAAAACGTCGCGGCCGCCGAGATCACCCTGAGTGACCGCGAATTCACCGAGTTGACGGACGCCGGGGCGGCGCATCAGGACTGACTGTGCGGCCAGGGCGGAAAAGTTCGAGTAGGCCATGCCCCGAGTACCCGGTCAACGTTAAATGTGGGGGTGCCGACCCGACACCCCGGCGGCGGATTCAATCCGCCCGAACCGACCAGCAAGGGCGGGCCCGACTACGGCCGCTTCATCGCGGCGATGCGTGCTCTACAGGACCACGCCCGCGCCGTCGACGCCCCCGATGAGGTGATCAGCCAGGCTGCCGACGCCCTGCAGCAGGTTTGTGACCTGCTCGCCCCGTTCGATGCCGACGAATGGTCGTCGCCGTCCGGGCGGCGGATGGATCTGCCGATGCGCGGCAACCTGCTGCCGGTGCCGATGAAAGTCCGGAAAACCGACCAGGGTCGGCTCCGCGGCTGGGTTCGGTTCCATCGGTTCCACCTCGGACGCAACGGGGCTGTGCACGGCGGTGCCGTCGCGCTGCTGTTCGACTCGGTGTTGGGCTTGGCTTCGTCGGTGCTTACCGGTGGGCCCTATCAGCGCACCGCCTACCTGCATGTCAACTACCGCAACATCGTTCCGATCGAAAAAGAATTGCAGATCGACGCCGGCGTCAGCCGGACGACCGGCCGCAAGATCTTCGTCGAGGCCCGGCTCACCGACGGCGAAACCGTGCTCACCGAAGGCGAGGCACTTTTTGTGCTGCTCAGAGCGGGTCAGCCGTGAGGCGGAAACCCTCGGGCGCCGCCCGCACCGATAGCATGGTCACCAGTGATGTGACCATCCCGACAGCCCTGGAGAACACCTCGTGAGTGCCCCCGCCCAACCCGCCGCGGCCGACGGCGGCGCCCTGGTCCGGGTGGCTGCCGGGACCAGCGCGGCCGCCGCGGTGCGTGACGCGGGGCTGCCGAGCCGGGGCGCCCCGGACGCGATCGTGGTGGTCCGCGACGCCGACGGCAAACTCCACGACTTAAGCTGGGTGCCCGACGACGACGTTGAGGTCGTCGCGGTGGCAGCCGACACCGACGACGGGCGCAGTGTCATCCGACACTCCTGCGCGCATGTGCTGGCCCAAGCGGTGCAGGACCTGTTCCCGGGCACCAAGCTGGGTATCGGGCCGCCGATCACGGACGGGTTCTACTACGACTTCGACGTTCCCGAGCCCTTTACGCCAGACGACTTAGCAGCGCTGGAAAAGCGGATGCGCCAGATTGTCAAGGAGGGCCAGCTGTTCTCTCGGCGGGTGTTCGACTCCACCGATGCCGCGCGTGCTGAACTGGCCGGTGAGCCGTACAAGTTGGAACTGATTTCCGGTGGTTTCGAGCAGGCCGGCGACGCCGAAATCATGGAGATCGGCGGCGACGAGCTGACCGCCTACGACAACCTGAATCCCCGCACCCGGGAACGGGTCTGGAGCGACCTCTGCCGCGGTCCGCACATCCCGACCACCCGGTTCATTCCGGCGTTCAAGCTGACCCGCTCGTCGGCGGCCTACTGGCGCGGTGACCAGGCCAACGCCAGCTTGCAGCGCATCTACGGCACCGCGTGGGAGTCGCAGGAGGCGCTGGATCGCCACCTGACGTTGATCGAGGAGGCGCAGCGCCGCGATCACCGA
>CAZPZQ010000136.1:0-8772 GCA_964590745.1 uncultured Mycobacterium sp.
GCGATCGCCAAGTCGCTGGCCGCGGCGCCGTTCGCCGACCTGCTGTGGATGGAGACCAAGACGGCCGACCTTGCCGACGCCCGGCAGTTCGCCGAGGCGATCCACGCCGAGTTCCCGGACAAAATGCTGGCCTACAACCTGTCCCCCTCGTTTAACTGGGACACCACCGGGATGACTGACGAGGAGATGCGGGCCTTCCCCGAGGAGTTGGGCAAGCTGGGCTTCGTCTTCAACTTCATCACCTACGGGGGGCATCAGATCGACGGTCTCGCCGCCGAGGAGTTCGCCACCGAACTGCGCCAGGACGGCATGTTGGCGCTGGCCCGCCTGCAGCGTCAGCTTCGGCTGATCGAATCTCCGTATCGCACGCCGCAAACCCTGGTCGGTGGGCCACGCAGTGATGCCGCGCTGGCTGCCTCGTCGGGCCGGACGGCGACCACCAAAGCGATGGGCAAGGGTTCCACCCAGCACCAGCATCTGGTGCAGACCGAAGTGCCGCGCAAGCTGCTGGAAGACTGGTTGGCGATCTGGGGCGAGCACTACCAGCTCGAAGAGAAGCTGCGGGTGCAGCTGCGGCCCCAGCGGGCCGGCTCGGAGCTGCTCGAACTGGTCATCTACCGGGAAGGCAGTGATGTCGAGGAGAAGCTCGCCAACGTCATCTTCACCCCGTTCCAGGACCGGCACGGCACCAGCATCCTGACCGTTCGCGACCAGAACACCTTCGCTGAGGAGCTGCGGCAGAAGCGTCTGATGACGTTGATCCACCTCTGGCTGGTGCATCGCTTCAAGGCGGACTGGGTGCACTACGTCACCCCCACCGAGGACAACCTCTACCAGACCGAGAAGATGAAGTCGCACGGGATCTTCCTGGACGTTCATCAGGAGGTGGGCGAGATCATCGTCGCCGAGGTGAACCATTCCCGCATTCAGGAGTTGCTGGCTGCCGACCGCGAGGCGCTGAAACAGCTGATCCGCAAGGAAAGCTAGCCGAACCGTCACGAGCAGGCGCCGCGCCGCCGTAGTGTCGGGACCTACCGGTTTTGACTCAGGGACGCCGTTATGCCTCGACAAGTTGGCGAGCGACGATCACCGGAATCCGGGCGGCGTTCACCACCGCCCTGCTCACCGAGCCCAGCAGCATCCCTGGAAAGCCACCGCGCCCGCGACTGCCAACGACCACAAGCTGGGCGTTTTCGGCGTGCTCCAGCAGGCGAGACGCCGGTTGGTCGTGAACGATGATTTTGTGCACCTCGACATCCGGATAGCGTTCGCAGTACCCGGACAGACGTTCGCCCAGCAGCGCTTCCTCGCGCTCCCTGGTGTTCGACCATTCGACGGGCGCCCAGCTCATCTTGCCGAACTCAAGCGGGCCGAGGTCGCTCCAGGCGTGCAGCGCCACCAACCCCACGCCACGCCGAGACGCCTCGTCGAACGCGATTTCGGTGGCGAGTTCCGAGGCCGGCGACCCGTCGATGCCCACCAGCACCGGCGCCTGCGGTGAGCGTGTGCTGGCCGAATCTTCATCGTGAATGATGGCGACCGGGCAGTGGGCGCGCTGCACCAAGCCGGAGCTGACCGATCCCAGTAGGGCACGGGCCACCGCACCTTGGCCCCGGCAACCCACCACCACCATGTCGGCCTCTTTGGAGAGTTCAATCAGGGTAGGCAGAACCGGGCCGTGCAGCACCTCGCTTGTCACCTGCGAAGTACGGCCTTCAGCAGTGACCTCGAGCGCGCCCTTGTGAGCCTCTTCGATGATCTGCCGTGCATGGTCTGCCTGGAGTTCGGAAAAGTCAGCTACTGGTGCTGGGAGCGCCGCCATGACGTATACCACTTTGAGGGGAGCGTTACGCATCTCCGCGTCGCGCGCCGCCCAGTCGACCGCCGTCATGGAGTGCTGGGAACCGTCGACACCGACTACGATCCCGAGCGGGTTAGATGGCATTCAGGCATCCTCCTCGATCGCGCACCACGCCTACATTTGCGACGGGCTAGCCAGCGGTAGGTGCAACCCACGTTAGTCAAGAACCCAAATCGAATCAGGAGGCTTTGGTCCCGAGACAGCCTTTGCCGGCCCACTGACCGGGTATTCGGAAAGGCCCGCGGGACCATCCCGGCCGCTATCGCCCAACCGAGTGCAACCCGGCCACGGTGTCGGCGAGGGTGGTCCGCGGGTCGCGGAACGTGACGCCGAGTTCCCGTTCGCCGGGTGAGTCGTCGGACGTGGGCATCTGGGTGTAGTACTGCATGCCCGCTGCGGTCAATGGCGTGTCGACCGGGAGGAACCGCTCGGCACGATCCAGTAACTGTCCGGCGATGCGCAGCCCGACGTCGGGGATCGGCATCGTGAACATCCGGATGCCGGCAACCTCGCCGAGCAGATCCGCCAGTTGCTGCACCGAGAGCCGGTGCCCGCCGGCGGTGTAGCGGCGCGGACCGCGCCCGGGTTGGAGCAGCGCGGCGTGCAGAGCGGCCACGTCGCGGACATCGACCACCAGCCATGCGGCGCTGCGCCCGGGGATGACGTGCATCCGCAGCGCCGCCTCGACACCCGCACCGGCTTCGCCGAACTGATCTCCGACCGGTGGGCCGAGCACCATACCCGGGTAAGTGATAGTCACCGGCGCACCGGCGTCCTGCAGCCCGCGCGCGTAAAGCTCGACTTGGGCTTTGGACCGGCCGTACCCGTCCGTCCCGCCGACCACCGGCAAGTCCGCCGACAAGGTCTGCAACCCCGGGTGAAACAGTGCGGTGAAGCTCGACACGTGAATGATCGGGTCGAGATCCCGGGCAACGGCTCCGCCAAGAACGTTTCGGGCGCCGTCCAAGTTGGTGGTCAGCATCTGCCGGGTCTGCCGCGGATCGGTGGCGACCAGGGCAGCGCTGTTGACCACGGCATGGCACCCGCGTAGCGCTTGGTCGACCGAGGCCTCGTCGGTGATGTCACCAACCGCGTAGTCGGAGATGTCGACACCGAGTCGCTTGACACTGGTCTGCAGTCGCGCGGGGCTCCGAACGAAGAACCGCACCTGATGCCCGGCATCGGCGATCGCTTTCGCGGTCCACCCGCCCACGAATCCGGTGCCGCCGGTGATCAACACGCGCATCGCAACGCTTCTCCAATCAGGCCACACAACGACAGGGCCCGGTCTAACCGCAGGCTTTCAGCGCAACATCGTCGGAATTCACGCCAGCTTCGGCAGCAGAGCTGACAGCAGCGGCACAATTTTGTCAGCCATGTACGCATGCCCGGCGTCAGTGGGGTGCACACCGTCCGCGCCGATCAAATCAGGCCGGTCGACAAACCAGCGTTCGGCTATCGGGTCGACGAATTCGGCCCCGACAGCACGCGCCTCGGCGCCCAAGATGTCGCGAACTCGCAGCACCGGGCCGGGCACGTCCGCGGTCGGCCACGGCGGACCGATCACCAGTAACCGCGCCGAGGGCGAAACCCGCCGCGCGAGGCCGAGCGTGTCGCGGGCCATCCGGGCCACCTGGCCCGGGTCGGCGTCCTGGTCGTTACGCGAGCCGAAAAACACCACGAGCGCATCATCGGGTTGCACCGATCGCGCCGTCAGATCCTCGAACACGCTGCCGTGGTCCCCGCGCACGGCATAGCCGGCCCGGCCCTCGGAGGCGACGTCGGCGGCAATGAGGACGCCGCGTTGGGCCAGTGTCTGCCAGGCTCGTTCGGTCCACCCCTGCGGGCCCTCGCCGCCCTCGGCGGATCCGGCGGTATAGGAATCGCCGATCACCGCCACGTGGTAGCGCGACGAGCCGAGGATCATTGTCTCGTAGTGCCGCTCCGACCCGGACCGATCGGGAAACGAACGGACCCAGGGCAGCACCGCGACAGCAACCAAAACCGCCAGCGCCGCAGCGAATGTGGCGAGCCGGGCCACTGCTACCTCCCCAGTCCACGCGCCGCCGACAAACCGCCGGCGACTAAGTGTCACATTGCGCTGACCGAGACCGGTGACCGCCGCCCCGCCACGACCGGGTCCACCGAGTCCAGCTCGATGCCCACCGGTTCGCGTCGCGGCGCGATCCGCACCGCTTCACCGTCGACCTGTTTTACCGTGGCCATGCTGCGCATCCAGCGTCGGGCGGGTTCTTCGACCAGATGGAACAGCACCATCGACATCGCGACGGCGCCCGCCAGCAGCCCGGCAACGATCCACTTGCCCGGCCGGCCGTCCAGCGCGATCTCGAACTGTACCGCGGCCCAGTTCCACCCGGTGTGCACCAGTTCATGCACCATGTACAGACAAAACGAGATCTGCCCGCCGTATACCAGCAGCCGGGTGGACAGTAGCCTCGGCAGGCTACCCGCGCCGACTGCTAACGCCATCACCAGCGGCACGAACAGCACATCGACGAGTCCCCCGCTGTCCTGCATCCCGGATAGCGGGTGGGCATCGAAGAAATAGAGGGCACCGACCACGGCAACGACCAGCAGTACGGCGAGGTATCCCGCACCGCGACGGGCGGGATCGGTCAACCGCATCTTGCGCACCGCGGCGCACGCCAGGGCACCCGCGGTGAACTGCATGACAATCCGCGGCAGCCAGCTCCACGGCGTGTAGAACTGCCCGGTCGCCAGCAACAGCAGCAGCGGCGGTAGCGATGCGACGATCGCCAGCCAGGTCAGCCCGTGCGCCGTGGTCACCTGCGCCATTCGATAGATGGCCAATACAATCAGGCCGAACAACAGATAAGCCAGCCACTCTGCGCTGATCGACCAGGCCGGCCCGTCCCAGCTCGACCCGTCGAAGAACGGCTGGAACCACAGCTGCACCAGCAGCACCTGGCGCACGTAGCTGGTGGCGGTCAGCTGGCTCACCTCCGGTGCCGGAACATGCCCGACATGCAGGGTGAAGATCACCCACAGCATCGCCAGGTGCAGGGTCACCAGATAGATCGGCCAGACCCGGGCCAACCGAAGCCACAAGAAGTGCAGCGTTTCGCGTAACGACCATGACAGCCCCATGCGGTCCAGGTAGTTCCAGGTCAGCACGAAGCCGCTGAGAATGAAGAACAGGTCGACGCCCTGGGCCCCGCAGTTGAGCACCGGCGCGAGCGCCTCGCTGACCTCGGGCGCCGCCTGCCGCAACAACGGTCGGAAGTGGAACAACACCACCCACACGGCGGCGATGATGCGCAGACCGGTCAGAGCCTTGATCTCGCCGGTGGTCTTCGCGCTGCGCACAACACTCTTTCCGGGTGGGCTCTGTCCTGTCTCCGCCGCTATCTCGGTTTCCCGCGTCGGCAGTCGCCTGACCCGGTAGCCGGTACCCATCGCACATTAGCAGCGCGATCGGCTCTCATTCGTCAAGCAACGCCCCGAGAGTCGACCGGGTGGCGCGTATCCGCCGCGCCGTTTTGCTTGCGTAGCGCGACACCCACGAAATCCAGTTCTTAGCAAAGCGTTAAACGCCGGCCCACAGCGCCTTAAGTTTGCCGCTTAACCTCGGAACCACCTTGCGGCCGGCTGGTGCAGCCGACCCGCCGCCACGACCGAAACCGAGGCTCGCCATGACAACGACCACCACTGTCGAGAGTTCGCATGGGCCCAGCCGATCCGGAAATTTCACCGTCGACTGCGGGGCGGCCCAGGTTCGCGCGCATTACCGGCATCTGGCCACGGTCGTGGCGGTCCGCGGCCGTATCGACGCCACCAACGTCGATCAGATCAGCGAGTACGCTCGACGTTTCATTCTCGGCAACGAACCCTTGGTGCTGGACCTGAGCGGGGTGAACTCGTTTGCGCCCCCGGGCATCTGGCTGCTGTGTGTGCTGGACGGCGACAGCCGTGCTGCCGGCGTGGAGTGGACGCTGGTGGGAAGCCCTTCGGTTCACGACCTGCTGCGTGACTTCGATGAGGAAGCCAAGTTCCCAACATCGCGTTCGGTGCATCATGCGCTGCGTACCCGCGCCGACGCGATCGATCGGCGTCGCGAACTGCTGCTGCCGTTGATCAAAAAGACGGCCTGAAATCGCGCGCAGGGCGCTCACCGGCGCTGCAGTCGCCATCATCTGGGCGGCCGCGCTGAGTTCCGGCGCGGTGAGTTCGGCGGCCCCCGAAGTGCCCCCGGTGAGCGCCGCGGCCGAAGCGGCCGGCTTCGTTGATGTTCGCAGCATCGTTCCGGACGCGATCGTCGACCTGCGCTACGCGAGGCCGAACAATTTCGTCGGGACTGCGCTGTATCCGCCTGACGCCCGCTGCCTGGTGCACCAGTCCCTGGCGCCAGGCCTCGCCGTCGCCGCCGACGTGTTACGGCGTCAGATGCGGACGCTGGTCTTTTGGGATTGCTACCGGCCGCACGAGGTACAAGTCAGGCTGTTCGAAGCGGTTCCGGATCCGAACTGGGTGGCTCGTCCCGGTTCGTACGCTCGCAGCCACGAGGCGGGGCGCTCGGTCGACGTGACCCTCGCGGATCCGACGGCACGGTGTCCTGCTGCGCGGCGAGTCGGCAGCGCCTGCCTGGTGGACATGGGAACCGACTTCGATGACTTCTCGCCGCGCGCCCTGGCGTTCACCACGCAGGGCATCGGTGCCTCGGCCGCGGCACATCGGACCGAACTCCGGGACGCGATGTCGGCCGGCGGGTTCGCGGCGTACTCGGGCGAATGGTGGCATTTCGACGGCTCCGGCGCCGGCGTCGACCGCCCGATCGTCGACGTCGGGGTGTCTTAGCCGGAGAGGTGTCGCTCCACTGACTCGACCTTCGCAGTCATCGCATTGGCCACACCGGGCCGCCAGTCCACCTTGATCACGGTGCTGACTCGGGTTGACCGGGCCGCTACGGCTTCTACCGCCCGCTGCACCACCGCCATCGCTTCCGCCCAGCTATCGGCCTCGAGTTCGGTGAACATCGAGTCGGTCCGGTTCGGCAGCCCGGACTCGCGAACCACTTTGACCGCCTCGGCGACGATCTCGCCGACGCTTTCCGCAACGCCCAGCGGTGTCACGGAAAACGCAACCAGCACCGACATCTGTCCTACCCTTCCCGGACGCAACCGCCCTGTACACCATCCAGGGTATGGCGCCTGGCCGGCGTGAGATCAGTGATGGCACCATCAAGCTCCATGCGAGTTCTGGTGCAACGTGTCTCATCGGCGAGCGTGTCGGTCGATCACCGCACCGTCGGTGCGATCACCCCGGATGCTCAGGGACTGCTGGCGTTCGTCGGAGTCACCCATACCGACGATGCCGCCAAGGCTCAGCGGCTCGCTGAAAAACTCTGGCAGCTGCGCATCCTGGACGGCGAGCGGTCCGCGGCCGATGTCGACGCGCCGATCCTGGTGGTCAGTCAATTCACGCTGTACGCCGACACCGTGAAGGGGCGGCGGCCATCCTGGAACGCGGCGGCGCCGGGTGCGGTGGCCGAGCCGCTGGTCACCGCATTCGCCGAGGCACTTCGCCGGTTGGGTGCACAGGTGCAAACCGGGCTGTTCGGCGCGAACATGCAGGTTGAACTGGTCAACGACGGGCCGGTGACACTGCTGTTGGAGCTGTGATTCCAAACTGTGTTTTCTGGCCGGGCCGAGCGGCTATCGTCGACCCCGTGTCCGCAAGCCGACCGGGGTCAGAAACCAGCCAGCCGACGTCGATGCCCGTGTCGCGCAAGGTGCTCTGCGTGGTTTACCCGGCGATCGCCGTCGTCGCGTTCATCGCAACGTGGAGCCAGAACCTGGCGTACCAACACGGTGCCGCTGACTTCCTCAGCAGCTTCATGGACGACGTGCGGGTGACGCCGGCGTCGCGATCGATCACCGCTGACATCGTGCTGTTCTTCCTCGCCGCTGCGGTGCTGATGGTGCTCGAAGCGCGCAAGCACGGTGTCCGGTTCGTCTGGGTCTACATCGTGGGAGGGCTGTTCATCGCCATCAGTGTGACCTTTCCGCTGTTCCTGCTCGCCCGCGAACTGCGCATGAACACCGCAGAAGTACCGCGTCTTCGCACCATCGACACCGTGCTGCTGGCCATGCTCGCGGTGTTGTTCTTGGGCACGACACTCTGGGTTGATCTCGGTTGAAAGCCGGTCCGGTCGGCGTCGTCTCCGCCGGTTAAACAGCACTTCAACGTGGCATGCGACACTCGAGAGGTGCCGCACGCAATCACCCGCCCGAAACTCGAGGGCAACGTCGCCGTGGGTGAAAACCGCCGGATCGGGTTCGCCGAGTTCGGCGCGCCGCACGGCCGAGCCGTCTTCTGGCTGCACGGAACACCCGGTGCACGCCGCCAGATCCCGACCGAGGCACGAGTATTTGCTGAGCGGGCGAATATTCGGTTGATCGGTATCGATCGGCCCGGGATCGGGTCATCGACACCACACCAATACGACTGCATCCTCGATTTCGCCGACGACATGCGCACCATCGCCGACACACTCGGAATCGACCGGATGGCGGTCGTCGGCCTTTCCGGTGGCGGCCCATACGACCTCGCCTGCGCAGCCGGGATGCCCGACCGTGTGGTGGCCGTCGGGGTACTCGGCGGGGTTGCTCCGGCCGCCGGGCCCGACGCCGTCGGCGGTGGCTTGATGGCGCTCGGTAGCCGGGTGGCACCGCTGCTGGAGGCGGCCGGAACCCAGATCAGCAGCCTGGCCACCGCGCTGGTCTGGTTGGCGCGGCCGGTCGCGTCACCGGCCCTCGATATTTTCGCCAGTGTGTCGCCGGAGGCCGACCGTCACCTGCTCCTGCGGCCCGAATTGAAGGCGATGTTCCTCGACGACCTGCTCAACGGCAGCCGCAAACAGTTGGCGGCGC
>CAZPZQ010000137.1:0-8771 GCA_964590745.1 uncultured Mycobacterium sp.
CGACAGATCGCGCAGCCCGCCGGAGACGAAGCTGATCACCTCGTTGCGCCGCACCCCCGGACCGATGAATTCCGGGTGGGCCGCGTAGTGGGCCAACAACCGATCCGCGTAGGCCGACAGCCGGAAAAAGTAGGTCTGCTCTTCGGTCCAGGTCACCGGCGCGCCGGTCTCGATGGCCACCCGGTCGCCGTGCTCGCCGGACCGCGTTTCGGACTCGGTGAAAAACCGCTCGTCGCGCACCGAGTACCAGCCCGAGTAGGTATCGAGATAGATGT
This sequence comes from uncultured Mycobacterium sp., assembly GCA_964590745.1. Classification (GTDB taxonomy): domain Bacteria; phylum Actinomycetota; class Actinomycetes; order Mycobacteriales; family Mycobacteriaceae; genus Mycobacterium. The sequence continues at coordinate 276 of CAZPZQ010000137.1, forward strand.
CGCCGGCGTCGACCATCCGCTGCCAGATCGCCGATGATGCGGCATGGTGGTCGGCATCCGTGGTGCGGATGAATCGATCGAAGGAGATGTCCAACCGCTCCTGCAGACGCTGGAACACATCCGAGTTGCGGCGGGCCAGCTCGGCGGTCGGGATGCCTTCGGCGGCGGCCGTCTCCACCATCTTCAGACCGTGCTCGTCGGTACCGGTGAGGTATCGAACGTCGAAGCCGTCGAGCCGATAGAACCGGGCGATCGCGTCGGTGGCGCTGGATTCGTATGCATGCCCGATGTGCGGGTCACCGTTGGGGTAGGTGATCGCGGTGGTGATGTAAAAGGACTTCATCGCAGCTCCAGCCTATTGTGTGCGCGTGGGTTCCAAACGGTCAGCCGGCCGGGCGGCGCCACCCGCGCCGGAACCGCTGACGCCGCTCATCGACGCACACACCCACCTCGACGCGTGCGGTGCCAGTGCTGCCGACGATGTGCGCGCCATCGTGGACCGCGCCGCCGCGGTCGGGGTCTTGGCCGTGGTCACCGTCGCCGACGACCTGGATTCGGCGCGCTGGGTAACTCAGGCCGCCGACTGGGACCCGCGGGTCTACGCGGCGGTGGCGTTGCATCCCACCCGCGCGCATGCGCTCACCGACACCGCCCGGGCCGAGATCGAGCGGTTGGCCGCCCATCCGCGGGTGGTCGCGATCGGTGAGACCGGGCTGGATTTGTACTGGCCGGGACGGCTAGATGGGTGCGCCGAGCCGGACCGGCAGCGGGAGGCCTTCGCATGGCATATCGACCTGGCTAAACGGATCGGCAAGCCGCTGATGATTCACAACCGGGATGCCGACACCGAGGTGCTCGACGTGCTGGCCGCCGAAGGCGCTCCGAAAACCGTGATTTTCCACTGTTTCTCGTCCGGGCGTGCGATGGCTCACCGTTGTGTCGACGCCGGTTGGGTGCTCAGCCTGTCCGGTACGGTCAGCTTCCGCAACGCTGTTGACCTACGCGAAGCTGTGCCGCTGATTCCGGCGGGGCAGTTGCTGGTGGAGACCGACGCCCCGTTCCTGACACCGCATCCTTACCGCGGCGCGCCGAACGAACCGTACTGTCTGCCCTACACCGTCCGGGCGGTGGCTGAGTTGCGGGACGTGCCGGCGGCCGAGTTGGCGGACGGCACGACGGCAAATGCGCGGCGGGTTTACCGACTGAATTAAGAGTACGTTAAGAACGGTGCGCCCGAGTTGCCCAACCGCGGGCCGGTTCGTTACCGTCCCGTTATCAAAAGTGGGGCCGTAGGGGCCCCTTTCCTGTGTCATGAGTTCGTTGAGGTCGTTGAGGGTCGTTGAGGATGTTGAGCTCACGGAATGGCAGCACGTTGAACGTATTGACAAAGCTCCACCAATCCCGGTCACCACTTCTGCGCGGCCTGGTCGCCGCGTCGCTGCTGGCGTTGACCTGCTCGGGTGGCTACGCGGTCGCCAACCACAAGACGGTCACCCTGGATGTCGACGGCGTGCCGACGACGGTGACCACGATGAAATCGCGGGTGATCGATGTCATCAACGAGAACGGGTTCGACGTCGGGGAGCGCGATGACCTGTCGCCGGCCGCCGATGTACGGGTGCATGACGCCGACACGATCACGCTGCGACGTAGCCGGCCGCTGCAGATCTCTTTGGACGGCCAAGACGCCAAGCAGGTCTGGACGACGGCGCCCACCGTCGCCGAGGCGTTGGCCCAACTGTCCATGACCGACACCGCGCCGACCGCGGCCTCCCGCGGCAGTCGGGTCCCGCTGGCCGGGATGGCCCTGCCCGTGGTCAGCGCCAAGACCGTGCAGATCGATGACGGCGGTGTGGTGCGTACCGCGCGGGTGGCCGCACCGGACGTTGCGGCGTTGCTGGCCGCCGACGGCACGCCGCTGGAGCAAGGCGACCGGGTGACACCCGCCGCCTCGACGCCGGTGACCGAAGGCATGCAGATCCAGGTGACCCGGATCCGGGTCAAGCAGGTCACCGCGCGGGTTCCGCTGCCCCCGAACGCGCAGCGGATCGAAGACCCGGCGATGAACATGAGCCGTCAGGTGGTGGAAGACCCCGGTACGTCGGGCACCCAGGATGTGACGTTCACGGTGACCACCGTCAACGGCGTGGAAACCGGCCGGCTGCCGGTGGCCAACACGGTGGTGGAGCCGGCCCGTGACTCGGTGCTGCGGGTGGGTGCCAAGCCGGGCACGGAGGTGCCGGAAGCGAAATACGCCAGTGCCTGGGACGCCATCTCCGGCTGCGAGGCGGGCGGCAACTGGGCGATCAATACCGGAAACGGCTACTACGGCGGCGTGCAGTTCGACCAGGGCACCTGGGAGCGCAACGGCGGCCTGCGGTATGCGCCTCGCGCCGACCTGGCCACCCGGGAAGAGCAGATCGCGATCGCTGAGGTGACTCAGGAGCGTCAGGGCTGGGGTGCCTGGCCGGTGTGCAGTGGACGGGCAGGCGTGCGCTGACCGTTCGGCTCCTCGGGCGTTCCGAGATCAGGGCGTTGGCCAAAGAACTCGGCTTCCGGCCACGGAAATCACTGGGGCAGAACTTCGTCCACGACGCCAACACGGTGCGCCGGGTGGTGTCGGCTGCTGCGGTGAATCGAGACGATCATGTGCTGGAGGTCGGACCCGGCTTGGGCTCGCTCACCCTGGCACTGCTCGACCGTGGCCTCACGGTCACCGCTGTGGAGGTCGATCCGGTGCTCGCCGATCGGCTGCCGCAAACCATCGCTGAGCATTCGCACCGGGAGGCGAGCCGGTTAACGGTGCTGAACCGAGACGTGCTGAGCCTGCGGCGCGACGAACTCGCCGCCGAGCCGACGGCCCTGGTGGCGAACCTGCCGTACAACGTCGCGGTGCCGGCGCTGCTGCATTTACTGGCTGAGTTCCCGTCCATTCGAGTCGCCATGGTGATGGTCCAGGCCGAGGTCGCCGAACGACTCGCCGCCGAACCGGGTAGCAAAAGCTACGGGGTACCCAGCGTCAAAGTCCGGTTCTTCGGCCGGGTCCGGCGTTTCGGCACGGTAGCGCCGACGGTGTTCTGGCCGGTCCCGCGCGTGCACTCCGGCCTGGTGCGCATCGAACGGTATGAGACCGCGCCGTGGCCCACCGACGACGCGTTTCGTCGGCAGGTCTTCAGCCTGATCGATATCGCGTTCGCACAGCGGCGCAAAACCTCCCGCAACGCCTTCGCCGAATGGGCCGGATCCGGAAACGAATCCGCCAACCGGTTGTTGGCGGCCAGCATCGACCCGGCCCGCCGGGGTGAGACCCTGTCGATCGCCGACTTCGTGCGGCTCTATCAGCGCTCCGCTGCCCCGGACGGCGCCGCAGCCGCCCATCCGAACGGGTTTGACCCACAAGCTAGCCGGCAGCGCGCAGCACCCGGGTGACCTCGGCGACGAAGTCGGTGCACGACGGGTAGCGCCGCCGGGGCATTTTCGCCATCGCCCTGTCCAACACGGTGTCGAAAGCGCGCGGCACCGAATCGAAAATCCGTGAGACGCGTGGCGGCATCCGACGCAGGTGGGCATCCACCAGTTCGGCGGCATTGTCCGCGGCGAACGGTGGTGCTCCGGTGAGTAACTCAACCGCTGTGCAGGCTAACGCGTACTCGTCGGCGGCGGCCGAGGGTGCTTGGCCGCGCAGTACCTCCGGCGCGGTGTAGGGCAATGACACCAGCGGGCGTTTTTGCCGTCGTCCCACGTCTTCGACCACGGCATGCGCCACACCGAAGTCGATCAGCACCGCACCGGCAGCGGAGAAATCGGACCCGACAAGGATGTTGGCGGGCTTGACATCGCAGTGCACGATGCCATGACGGTGCGCATAGTCCAGTGCGTCGGCGATCTGACCTAGGGCAGCCAGCCGGTCGTCGAGCGTGAGCAGTCGGGTCGAGTTGCCGCCGTCGACGAACTGCATGGCCAGCCAGCCCGGACCGCGTTCGTACACCGTGACGACATGCGGATGATCGAGCCGGTGCGCGAACTCGAACTCGCGATCCAGTCGGGCTTGCTGCGCCGGCGTGCGGCGCGCCTCGTCGAGAATCTTCAGTGCCACGACGCGCTGCCGGCCGGATGCATGACGCGCCCGATACACCGTGGCGGAGCCACCGCGGCCTAGCGCCTGCTCGACGACGTAGCTGCCGAACGGATCGCCGGCGTCTAGCACGATGCCCAGGGTAGGTCGGCCGGATCACCGTCAGCTTCGACTGGACAGAGCCTGAGAGCGTATTAATTCATTATGAGGATTACCGTGACAATTTTGACAATCTCCGGCAAGATAACGCCTCGTACCGGCATGTGGAACTTCTCAGGAGGTCGCTGTGGCCAGTCGTGGGTTGCGTTCGGTGTGCGTTGCATCACTGGCGATCGCCGGGACGGTGGCCCTGGGTGCGGCGCCCGCCATCACACCGGCGGTCACCACCGGGCTGAAAACGGTGCTGGCCGAGACGGTGCTGTTGGACACCGAGTCGTGGATCATGGGCGGCAGCGGCCTACCGATACCTCCGCCGGCGTACCTGCAAGCGGTCACCGACCGATTCATCACCCCCACCCCACCGTTCTTCACCGGCCAGCCGGTTTTCCCAGTGGACGCCAGCAATCCGCTGTTTACCCCGGAGGGCCTGTATCCGCTCACCGGGGTGAAGAGCCTGCCGCTGGACACTTCGCTGGCGCAGGGCGTCAGCATTTTGAACAGCACCATCCAAAATGAAATCACCGACGGGAACAATCTCGTCGTGCTGGGCTACTCGCAGAGCGCCACCATCAACTCGCTGGTGATGAAAGACCTGCTGGCCCTGCCGCCGGGCGAGCAACCGACCGCCGAACAGCTGTCCTGGGTGCTGCTCGGTGACCCCAGCAACGCCAACGGCGGCCTGCTGGAACGGTTCAACTTTCCGGACCTGTCGCCCGGGATGCCGCAGTTGACCATCCCGAGCTTGGGAGTCACCTTCAGCGGTGCGACCCCGTCGGACACCCCGTGGGATACCGCCATCTACACCCAGGAATACGACGGCTTCGCCGACTTCCCGCGCTATCCGATCAATCTGCTGTCCGACATCAACGCCTTCCTGGGCATCTTGTTCGTGCATGGCAAGTATCCGTCGCTCACCGACGAACAGATGGCCTCCGCGATGCTGCTGCCGGTGTCCGAAGGCTACGCCGGCCATACCGACTACTTCATGATCCCCACCCAGACCTTGCCGCTGCTGCAGCCGCTGCTGTCCATTCCGGTGATCGGCCAGCCGCTCTACAGCCTGCTGGAGCCGGACCTGCGGATCCTGGTCAACCTGGGTTACGGCAACATCGAGCACGGCTGGGATCCCGGGCCGGCCGATCTGCCCACCCCGATGGGGTTGTTCCCGGACCTCGACTGGAGTGAGGTCTTCACCGCCTTGATTCAGGGCGCCGAGAAAGGGTTCAACGATTTCGTCGGCGACCTGCAAGACTTGTCGTTCCCGACGGTGGACGAGTGGTTGGGCAACGTCGCGCAGTTCACCATGCCCAGCTTCGTCGACATCGTCAACACGCTGACCAGCGTGGCGGCGACGGCCTATGCAACGTTGCTTCCGACGGCGGACATCATCAACGCCTTGCTCACCACGCTGCCGACCTACGCTGCCAGCTTGTTCATCAATGAACTCAGCGAGGGCAACCTGCTGGAGGCGTTCGGGCTGCCGATCGCGGCTACCACCGGGCTGACCACCATGGCACTCGGCTTCGAGTTCGATGTCATCTCCGGTGCGCTCAGTTCGATCAGCGCCGAGCTCGGTGACCTCTTCTCCTGACGGCTGAAGCCACGCTGCGCTGGTGAACCGTTCGGGCGCTAGTCTCATCCGATGACCGCGTCCGACGGCAACGCCGCCACCGAGTGGGTGCCGACCGGATCGGTCACCGTCCAGGCGCCCGGGAAGCTCAATCTCTATTTCGCGGTGGGTGACCGCCGCGCCGATGGTTGTCACGACCTGACCACGGTGTTTCACGCCCTCTCCCTGGTGGACGAGGTCACACTCCGCGATGCCGACGTGCTGTCGGTGCAGGTTACCGGGGAGGGTGCCGACCACCTGCCCACCGACGAGCGCAACCGGGCATGGCAGGCCGCAGAGTTGATGGCCGACCATGTCGGTCGAGCGCCCGACGTGGCGATCACGGTGGATAAGTTCATTCCGGTGGCCGGCGGCATGGCCGGGGGCAGCGCGGATGCTGCCGCTGTGCTGGTCGGCCTGAACGCGCTCTGGGAGTTGGCGCTGCCGCGGCGCGACCTCCATACCCTGGCCGCCCAACTGGGCAGCGATGTGCCCTTCGCATTGCACGGCGGCACCGCGCTGGGCGCCGGCCGTGGCGAGCAGTCGGCCACGGTGTTAGGCAGCGACACTTTTCACTGGGTGTTGGCGTTGGCTGACAGCGGACTGGCTACCGCAGCGGTGTTCGCCGAATTGGACCGGCTCCGGGCTGCCGGAAAAGCATCCGCACCGCTGGACGAACCGGAGCCGGTACTGACCGCGTTGGCCAGCGGTGATCCGCATCAACTGGCTCCACTGCTGGGCAATGACCTGCAGGCGGCGGCGGTCAGCCTCGATCCGGTACTGCGACGCACCCTTCCGGCCGGCGTCGAGGCGGGTGCACTTGCCGGCCTGGTGTCCGGCTCGGGGCCTACCTGTGCGTTCCTGTGCGTCTCTGACGAGTCCGCCGTCGACGTTGCCACCGAGCTGGCCGCAGCGGGTATCTGTCGTGCCGTCCGGGTAGCCAGCGGACCGGTGTCCGGTGCCCGGGTGGTCTCGTCGTCGGTCACCGATGTGTGATGCAGACCGCAATCTCGCCGCAGAATTTGGCGGCTCTTTAAGAGGAGTTTAAGATATTTCGCGGTGGGTAGTAGTCGTCGAGGCCATGGTGCGGCGGTCGGGCGCGCAGCGTTGCGCGTGCGTGCCGGCGCAATCACGTGTTCGAGACAGAACCGCTGCCCAATTGTGTGCGCGTGCCTATCGCAAAACGGCTGCTAGCGGGTGGAAAATTAGTATTCGGGCCATGTGCACAACACCGGCGCCGGTGAGGAGGCTGTCGTGAGCAGGTTTACCGACCAGATGTTCCGCAGCGCACGCGAAAGCCCCCGGGGCATGGTCACCGGTGAGCCGCACGATCCGGTTCGGCACACCTGGGCCGAGGTGCACGAGCGGGCCCGTCGGGTAGCCGGCGGTCTGGCCGCTGTCGGCGTCTGCCACGGCGATGCGGTCGGTGTGCTGGCCGGCGCACCGGTCGAGATCGCCCCCACCGCGCAAGGGCTATGGATGCGCGGCGCCTGCTTGACCATGTTGCACCAGCCCACGCCCCGTACCGATCTGGCACTGTGGGCCGAGGACACCATGACGGTCATCGACATGATCGAGGCAAAAGCCGTCGTGGTATCCGATCCGTTCATGGCTGCGGTGCCGGTCCTGGCCGACCGCGGCATCAAGGTGTTGACCGTTGAGCAGCTGCTGGCCTCGGAACCGATCGATCCGGTGCCGACCGACGAGGACGACTTGGCGCTGATGCAGCTGACGTCCGGCTCGACCGGATCTCCCAAAGCGGTGCAGATCACCCACCGCAACATCCACTCCAATGTCGAGGCGATGTTCGTCGGGGTGAAATACAACCTCGAAAAAGACGTGATGGTCAGCTGGCTGCCGTGCTTCCACGATATGGGCATGATCGGGTTCTTGACCGTGCCGATGTACTTCGGGGCCGAGCTGGTCAAGGTGACGCCGCTGGACTTCTTGCGGGATACCTTGCTGTGGGCCAAGCTGATCGACAAGTATCGGGGCACTTTCATCTGCGGCCCCAACTTCGCCTATTCGCTGTTCGCCAAGCGGTTGCGCAATCAAGCCAAGCCGGGACAGTTCGACCTGTCCACCCTGCGCATCGCCATGTCGGGTGCTGAACCGGTTGAGCCCGCTGACGTTGAAGACCTCATTGAAGCGGGCCGACCGTTCGGGCTGAAACCGGAAGTCATCCTGCCTGCCTACGGCATGGCCGAGACAACGCTCGCGGTGTCGTTCTCCCCGGTTGAGGAGGGGCTCGTGGTCGATGAGGTGGACGCCGACCTGCTGGCGGCGCTGCGTCGCGCGGTGCCGGCAAGCAGGGGCAACACCCGCCGGCTGGCTTCGCTTGGACCGGTGCTGCAAGGCATCGAGGTCCGCATCGTCGATGAGAACGGAACCGTCCTGCCGCCCCGTGGCGTCGGTGTCATTCAACTGCGCGGTGAGCCGGTAACACCCGGCTACATCACCATGGCCGGCTTTCTTCCCGCGCAGGACGAGCACGGCTGGTACGACACCGGCGACTTGGGCTACCTGATGGAGAACGGGCACATCGTGGTGTGCGGCCGGGTGAAGGACGTCATCATCATGGCCGGTCGCAACGTCTATCCGACCGACATCGAGCGGGCCGCCGGGCGGGTCGAGGGGGTACGGCCGGGCTGCG
>CAZPZQ010000138.1:0-3424 GCA_964590745.1 uncultured Mycobacterium sp.
CGGCTTGACCACCGGCTGCGCCGGTGTGTCTGCGGGCGGGGTGGGTGTGCGCGCCGGCGGGACAGACGTCCGCCGCGGGACAGGCGGGCCGTAGCTGGGACGAGCCGGTGTGTACCCGAGCGGGGTGGGCGCCGGTGACGTCGGCGCATCCGCTGACGGAACCGGCACCGGTGCCGGGGTGCCGGGCGACAGTGCAGGGGCCGGCCCGAGAACGAGTGGCGCCGGAAACGGCGCTGAGATCGACGGCCCAGCCGGCGGTAGCACCGGACCGGGCCCGAGAACCAGTGGTGCCGGAAGCGGCTCCGCGGGCGCCGGCAGGTCCAGCGGCGGCAACAATATGTCGTTCGGTACGGCCGGTGTCAGCGGCGGGTGCTCCATCTGCCGGAATTGTGGTTGCGATCCCGGCGCCCACATCTCGGGCGTCGCCGGCGCCTTCGCCGGCGGAGCGACCAGGTCTCGGCCGCGGTCTGGGCGCAGGCCGACGACATTCACCGGTATGTCGAGGGCGAGCGCGACCATCAGCGCGGACGCGGCGGCGAACAACGTGGCGGCCAATGCACTTCCGGCCACCAAGAGCGGCCTGCGGACGGGCTGGTCAGCGTCGAAAGCATCGCCATGAGCTGGGTCGATGACGGTAGTGTCGGCCTCGGCTTCCTCATCGCGGACTGCGCTGTAGGCGAGCGCTTCGGCACCACGGCCGGCAACCGTGGCGCCGTCCGCGAGCTCGGGGTAATCCACGGCGGGCCGGTACAGATCCACCGCCCCGGTGCCGGGATCCTGTGCGTAGGCCAGCGGGCCGGTCGACGATGCGAACAACGGAGCGCTCGCCGACGCCAGTGCGGCGCCGCGAGCCAGCGCCGTCTGCGGTTCCTCCGGCACACTCACCGGCAACGCCGTCACTGTCTCCAGCTGGGGCTTGATCGAGGCGATGTCCACCCCGGAGCCGACGAGGAACACGCCCTGGGTGGGCGCCTCCAGGGTGCTGAGCCCGTCGATCAGCGGGACCAACTCGGCGACCGTGCCGCCGTTTTCCAGCGAGCGCTGGCGTACGCCCGAAACGGCACCGTCCGTGCAGGCGACGACGCCCACGGTCGCGACCTCGGGTTCGACGAACAGCATCGCGATTCGCTCATAACCGATCGCCTCGCCCACCGCCCGGGCCAGCGCCGCCGCGGCCAAAAACGCCGAAATCAGCATCACATTGTCGATCCCGCGGGCGGCCAAGGCGTCCCCCAGCCTGCTGGCATCCCGGGGGTCGGTCCAGGTCACACCGGTGGACAGCAGCCGATGGCCGGCGGCTGCGGCGTGGCGGCGGGCGGCCAGGATCGCCGAGACCGCACTGGCCGGGGTGGTCGGCGGCGCGGAGTCGTCGGCCGCGCCAGTAGCGTCGCCGAACGTGTCCTGTTCGACGGTCACGCCGTCGGCGTTCGCACCGGCAACCAGCACGGTATGGACCTTGGCGGGGGCCAAGGGCGTCATCGAAACGCCAAGAACGACGTCCATTGCTCCTCCGATTCAGTTTTGCGCCACACCGTCCGGGGTGGCGGGCGTCTTTGCACCGGCGTATTTAACGTGCCGGCCGACTGGTAGACACTTTTTGTTCACCTGTACGACACCTCTTCGTAACCTACAGACTCATGCACAAGAACGCATAAATGACGTCTGATGTGTTCGTGAAGATCCTCTGATATGTCTGCGTTACGTCATCCGGGTCAACGGACTTGCCGCTATCGAGGCCGGCCGGCCACCGCGATCTGTGGATCGGCCCGCAAACCCAAACCGAGCCCGCCGCCGCGCAGCTCGACCACAATCGTCGGGTCGGCATGGTGGGCCAGTGCCTGCAGGGCCGATGCGCTATAGGCGCGCATGGAGCTGATCAGGCCATCGTGCGCGAGCGGCACCACCGGGGCGAACGGCAGCATGGCCGCTAGCTGGGCCAGGTGCACCGGCGATGGCGGCCGGGGCAGGTCGATAATCAGCAGCCGAGCGGCAACCCGGGTGCCTTCTGCGAACACCAGCGCTGCCTGCGCCGGTGGCAGGTGATGAAGACCCAGGGCGAACACCGCCAGGTCGAATGAGCCGTCGGGCGCATCGATCGCGGTCGCGTCCATCTGACGCACGGTGGCCCGCGGGTGGCTGCCCACGTCGCCAGCGGATATCGCCGCAACGGCGCCGGGATTGACGTCGGTAACCACGAGGCGCGCGGTGGGATGCATCGCCAGCAGCTCACGCGACAGCGCACCGTGTCCGGAGCCCAGCTCAAGGATCCGCGGATCAGGGACGCCGGCTACCTGTTCCAGCGCGATGTGCGCGAAGTGCCGATGGTCACCGAAAAAACTGCCGATAATCTCCAGGGACCGCATCACCTGCCGCCGCGGGTATCCGGCGCCGTTGCGGTCCAGGTACTCCAACCGGTCGGTCTGCAACTGCCGATCCAAGCAGGACGCGTCGAAGCCGCCGCGCGGCATCTGCTCGATGTCGGGGGCCACGCGATCCACGTAAGACATGATGGACGATGCACACCGACCCAAAGCGACACTTCGGAAAAAGGGACAAGGACGCACATTGGGCCAAGCCGCCGAGTTCATCGCCGCCATCGACCAGGGCACGACCACCACCGTCTGCATGATCTTCGACCACGACGGCGCCGAGGTGGGCCGTCATCAATTCGAGCACGAACAGATCCTGCCGCGAGCCGGCTGGGTGGAACACGACCCGTTCGAACTGTGGGACTGCACCGCGGCGGCCCTGGTGTCGGCGCTGAACACCACCAAACTGCAGGCCAGCGACTTGGCCGCGCTGGGCATCGCCAACCAGCGCGAAACCACGTTGGTCTGGAACAAGAAAACCGGCCAGCCGTATTACAACGCGATCGTCTGGCAGGACACCCGCACCGACCGCATCGCGGCCGCCCTGGACCGCGACGGTCGCGGCGAGGTGATCCGACGCAAGGCCGGCTTGCCGCCGGCCACCTACTTCTCGGCCGGCAAGTTGCAATGGATTCTGGAAAACGTTGACGGGGTCCGCGACGATGTCGAGCGGGGCGACGCCCTGTTCGGGACCTGCGACAGCTGGCTGTTGTGGAACCTGACCGGCGGTCCGCGCGGGGGCGTGCACTTGACCGACGTCACCAACGCCAGTCGCACCATGCTGATGAACTTGGAGACGCTGGACTGGGACGACGAACTGTTGGGCTTGTTCTCGGTGCCCCGGACGATGCTGCCGCGCATTGTTCCGTCGTCATCGCGGCGGCCGCACGGCGTCACCGCCAGCACGGGCCCGGTCCGAGGCGAGGTCCCGGTCACCGGCATGCTCGGCGATCAGCACGCCGCGATGGTAGGACAGGTGTGTCTGGATGCCGGCGAAGCCAAAAACACCTACGGCACCGGAAACTTCTTGCTGCTCAACACCGGTGAGGAGATTG
>CAZPZQ010000138.1:3434-8768 GCA_964590745.1 uncultured Mycobacterium sp.
CGGATCGGCGGTGCAGTGGCTGCGTGATCAACTGGGCATCATCGGCGACGTGGCGGAGAGCGAGACGCTGGCCCGTTCCGTTGACGACAACGGCGGGGTGTATTTCGTGCCGGCGTTCTCCGGCTTGTTCGCCCCGTACTGGCGCTCCGATGCGCGCGGCGCGATCGTCGGCTTGTCGCGGTACGACACCAAGGCGCACCTGGCCCGTGCCACGCTGGAGTCGATCTGCTACCAGAGCCGCGACGTGGTCGACGCCATGGAGGCCGATTCCGGTGTGCACCTTGAGGTTTTAAAGGTCGACGGTGGGATCACCGCCAACGACCTGTGCATGCAGATCCAGGCCGACGTGCTCGGGACGGACGTGGTCAAGCCGATGGTCCCGGACACCACCGCGCTGGGTGCGGCCTACGCCGCTGGGCTGGGAATCGGGTTCTGGAAGAGTCCCGACGAACTGCGGGCCAACTGGCATGCGGACAAACGCTGGTCGCCGAATTGGAGCGACGACCAGCGCTCGGCGGGCTATGCGGGTTGGCGAAAGGCCGTGCAGCGCACCCTGGACTGGGTCGACGTGTCCTGACTTGCCCCGCAAGCAGACACAAAAGGCTGATGCTCCACACCATCGAGCATCAGGGCCTCGCACCCCGTTTCGGGCCATGACCGGGGACTTTTGCGTCTGTTCGCGGCTGGCACTCGGCGTCGCCGAGCGGGTTACTCCGCTTCGCCGAGGATGGTGTAGACCTCGCGGCGGGCGGTGTTGACGATGTCGACGATGCGCTCCTGTTGTTGGGGCGTCGCCGCATCCGCAGCCTGTGCCACTGCGCCGAACAGTCGGTCGATCGCGGTGCGCAGGTTGACCTGACCGGGGTCGACGCCATCGGCGATCTCTTGCCACGGCGGAGTCGCAATTTTCTCAGCGGTGGCTCGGCCCGCTTCGGTCAGCTCGAAAAGCCGCTTGGTGCCGTCGCTTTCCTGGGCAACGACCAAACCCTCGTCGACCAGCAGCTGCAGCGTCGGATACACCGAACCGGGGCTGGGCCGCCACAGTTCCTGGCTGCGCTCGGCGATCTGCTGGATCATCTGATAGCCGTGCATCGGTTGCTCGGCCAGCAGGACCAAGATCGCGGCCCGCACGTCACCACGCCGACCGCGGTGGCCATGATGGCCGCGGCTGCGCCCGCGCCGCCCGGCGTGCGGGCCCGGGCCGAAGCCGAACGTGCTGCCGGGTGCGGGGTTGTGCTTGTGTTCTCGCAGTTGGCGCCGAGCTTGGCGCCTGGCGCGGTGCATCGTGCGGTGTTGCTCGGCCGAAGCGAAGCCGAAGCCGGACCGATCCGGTTGCGGTCGACCGGCAAAGTCGTCACCGAACGGGTTGGTGGGAAAGACCATTGTGACCTCGTCTGTAGAAAGTGAAGCCCCCGGTTGGAGCCTCCGATATATAAACGATATATCGAGAACTATCGTTATGCAAGCGATGCTGGGTTAGCCGGGCGGAGTGAATCCGTCCGTACTCGGTGTCGGGCCGGCTGGCGGAGGCCACCGCACCGGCCCGACCGGTGCCGGATGCGGGACGTTCGACGCCGACCCGAGCCGCGCCAGCTCGCGGCGGTGCCGTTCGGCCAACACCGCCGCCAGGACCAGTTGCGGGGGGGTGCCCGGCGGGGGTGGCGGCCAGATGTGCGCCAGCATGTCGCCGGCGATTCGGTACGCCATCGCGTCGCGCATGTGCGGTTCGAGTTGCGTTGCCCTGGACAGAAATTGGCGAGCCACCTCGGCGGTCTCCGGATTCAATCCGGATAGCTGCAACGACGCCGCCCACCATGCCAGCATCGGCGGCATCATCGGCGGAGCGGGTGAGGACGGACCGCGTTCGCTGATGACCACCGTGCCGGCGAAGATGTCACCGAGGCGCTTCCCCCGCGATGACAGCATGCTGGCGATAACCGCCGGACTGCCGACCAGCGCCCAGATCTCCACCACTGAGGCCAGCGCGCGAAACAGCGCCTGCCGGAAGCGTTCCGGGCCGCCGTCGTCGGACACCACCCGCAGGCCCATGGCCATCTTGCCCAACGATCGGCCCCGGGTGGCGGTTTCGAAGGCCAGCGGGTAGCCGACCTGCAGCAGCACCACGAAGATGATCAGAATCGCCGTGGTCAATGCCTCGTCGAGTTGGGGCAGCGTCATCGCCCACAACACCAGGCAGACCAGGTAGCCGACGGCGATCGCCGCGATGTCGATCAGTGCACCGACCGCCCGGACCGGCAACTGGGCGATCTGGACGTCGAGCACGACCGCGTCCCCGGTCACCACCTTCGGCATATCGGAAACGCTACCGTCGCTAGGCTTTGCCGGGTGGACGTCGACGCGTTCGTGCTGACTCATCGGCCCGCCTGGCAACGACTCGACTGGCTGGTCAGGCAGCGCCGACGGCTGTCCGGCAGCCAGGTCGACGAGTTGGTCGAGCTTTATCAGCGGGTGTCCACCCATCTGTCGGTGCTGCGCTCGGCGTCGTCGGACTCGGCGCTGATCGGCCGACTGTCGACCCTGGTGGCGCGGGCCCGGGCCGCGGTGACCGGCGCGCACGCTCCGCTGGCCAGCGAATTCGCCCGGTTCTGGACAGTGTCGTTTCCGGTGGTGGCCTACCGCGCCTGGCGCTGGTGGCTGGCGACCGCCGCGGTGTTTCTCACCGTTGCCCTGGTGATCGCGTTCTGGGTGGCCACTACTCCCGAGGTGCAGTCCGCGGTCGGCACGCCGGCCGAGATCGACCAGATGGTCCGCCATGATTTCGAGTCGTACTACAGCGATCAGCCCGCCGGCTCCTTTGCGTTGCAGGTCTGGGTGAACAATTCCTGGGTGGCAGCTCGTTGCATCGCGTTCGCTGTCTTGCTGGGGCTGCCGATCCCGTACCTGTTGTTCGTCAACGCGGCCAACCTCGGCGTGGCGCTCGGCCTGATGTTCGACGCCGGTAAGGGCGCGTTCATGCTCGGGCTGCTCACCCCGCACGGGTTGTTGGAGCTGACCGCGGTGTTCTTGGCCGGCGCGGTGGGGATGCGGTTGGGCTGGCAGGTGGTCGCCCCGGGCGACCGACCGCGCGGTCAGGTGCTGGCCGAGCAGGGCCGCGCTGTCGTCGCGGTCGCGGTGGGGCTGGTCGCGGTGCTGGCGGTGTCCGGGCTGATCGAGGGGCTGGTAACGCCGTCACCGTTTCCCACCTGGCTGCGGATCGGCATCGGGGTGTTGGCCGAGGCGCTGTTCCTGGCTTATGTCATCCACTTTGGTCGCGCAGCGGTGGCGGCGGGTGAATCCGGCGACGTCGCCGATGCACCGGATTTGGTGCCCACCGGCTAACCCGGCGGACCCCCACCAGGGGAGCGGGGAACTATCCCAGCCGGCCGGCGGCTTTCATCGTCAGGTAGCGGTCGGCCAGCATCGGCGCAAGTTCTTCGGGCGGGGCGTCCACCACCTCCACCCCGCTGCGGTGCAACCGCGATGCCGCCGCCCGACGCTGATTGCGGGCACGTTCAGCCGCGGCCGCGTCATACACCGCCGCGGCGTCGGAACGACCGCCCGCCAGTCGATTGACCCGCGGATCGGCGACCGCGGCCAGGATCACCTGATGGGCCGCGGTCAACCGCGGCAGCACCGGCAGCAGTCCCTCGTCCAGGGCGGCGGGGTTGAGGTCGGTCAGCAGCACCACCAGGGCGCGCTGTCGAACTCGACGGTTGACGGTGGCGACCATGGCTGCCGCGTCGGATTCGACCAGTGCCGGCTGCAGCGGGGCCATCGCGTCCACCAGCAGCGCGAGCAGTTGGGTGCGGGAAGCCCCGAAAACGGCCGCTCGAGTGATCCGGTCGTGGGCCAGCAGATCGACGTGGTCACCGGCTCGGGCAGCCAGCGCAGCCAGCAGCAGCGCCGCGTCCATCGACCAGTCCAGCCGCGGCCAACCGCCGGGGTCGCCGCCGGTCGGGTCGACACCGACCCGCCCGGCTGCGGTGCGCCCGGTGTCGAGCACGATGACGACCCGACGGTCCCGTTCGGGCCGCCAGGTGCGCACCACCACGTCGCCACGTCGGGCGGTGGCCCGCCAGTCGATCGAGCGAACGTCATCGCCATCGACATATTCACGCAGCGAGTCGAATTCGGTTCCGCGTCCGCGGGTCAACACTGGCAGCATTCCGTCGATCTCCCGCAGCCGGGCCAGCCGCGAGGGCAGGTGTTTGCGCGACAGGAACGGCGGCAGGACGCGCAGGCGGCCGGGCACCTGCACCGTGTGCTGTCGCCCCGCCAGGCCCAGCGGTCCGACTGACCGCGCGGTGACGGCGGCGGCCGCCAGGTCGCCGCGTCGAACCGGACGCAGCTCAGTCGTTATGTGTGCGACTGCACCGGCCCGGATGTCGAGTCGGTGGACGCGCGGGTCGGCGCGTGCGCTGGGCGGCCAGGCGTCGCGGAGGTGACCGCGGAACCGGCGGGAGCCATCGTTGTTGATCGACAAGATGGTCGGTACTTGCTGGCCCAGCCGCGCCGACGTGTCCGGCGACCGGGTGACGTGCAGCGCGGACGGGTCGGCGGCCAGTCCGAAATCGGCGGTCAGCACCGCGACCAGCCCGATCAGCACAACGGCGAATGCCGTCGCCGGCCACGGCGCCAGCGTGATGGGCAGGGCGCCGATCAGTGCGATCAGCGCGGCGCGACCGGTCAGGATCACCAGCGCGGCACCGGAACCGAGGCCAGGATGCCGTCCAGAACGGCGTCGGGGGTTACGCCCTCCAGTTCGGCCTCCGGCCGCAACGTCAGCCGGTGGCGCAGCGTCGAACGGGCCATCGCCTTGACGTCGTCGGGAGTGACGTAGTTGCGCCCGGACAGCCAGGCCCAGGACCGCGCGGTGGCCAACAATGCCGTCGCGCCTCGGGGCGAGGCACCCAGTTGCAACGCCGGCGATTGTCGGGTGGCCCCGACCACGTCGACGATGTAGCCGAGCAACTGGTCGGCGACCAACACCTGGCCCACCGCGGCGCGGGCCTCGGCCAACTCGTCCGGCCCGGCTACCGGCGTGACCGCAGACAGGTCACGGGGATCGAAGCCGTGCGCATGCCGCGCCAGGATGGTGATCTCGGCGTCGCGCGGCGGCAGCGGCACGTTCAGTTTGAGCAGGAACCGGTCGAGCTGCGCTTCCGGCAACCGGTAGGTGCCTTCGTATTCGATCGGGTTTTGGGTGGCCGCCACCACGAAGGGGTCGGGCAAGGGTCTGGGTTCGCCTTCCACGCTGACCTGTCGTTCTTCCATCGCCTCCAGCAGCGCGGCCTGGGTCTTGGGCGGGGTGCGGTTGATCTCGTCGGCCAGCAT
>CAZPZQ010000139.1:0-8765 GCA_964590745.1 uncultured Mycobacterium sp.
GCGATCGACGTCATCAGCACCAGGCCTTCCGGGACCATCGGCACCAGCGCGCCAACCGTCGCCAGCACGGATGCATTCCAACCCACCCCGGTGGTGAACAGCTGGGTGTAGATGATCAACACGCCGGTCGGGATCAGCAGGTAGGTGATGAACTTCAAGATCTTGTTGATGCCGCTGCGTAGTTCGGATTTCACCAGGGTGAACTTGCTGGCCTCCGCGGCCAGGCGGGCTGCGTACGCATCCCGACCCACCTTGGTGGCACGGTAGGCACCGGTTCCGGCCACCACGAAGCTGCCTGACATCACCTGGTCACCACGCTGCTTGCCGACCGGGTCGGCTTCGCCGGTCAGCAGGGATTCGTCGATCTCCAGATCGGCTTCTTCGACCACTTCGCCGTCGACCACGATCTGATCGCCCGGCCCCAACTCGACGATGTCGTCGAGCACCAGGTCGGCGGGCGACCGTAGCTGGGTGCCGGATTGCCTGCGCACCAGTGGTTTCGCCTGCCCGACGATGGCGAGTTTGTCCAGGGTTTGTTTGGCTCGGATCTCCTGGATCATGCCGATCACACTGTTGGCGATGATCAGCAGCCCGAACATTCCGTTGATCAGTGAGCCGGTCGACAGCACGATGACCAGCAGCACACCCAGGATGGCGTTGATCCGGGTGAACACGTTGGCCCGCACGATCTCCGGCACGCTGCGCGCAGCGCGGGCCGGGACGTCGTTGGTCTTGCCGTCGGCCACCCGTTCGGCGACTTCGGCGTCGGTCAGACCCGCAATTACCGAAGCGGTCACAACCGCCACCACGGGTCCAGTTCCGCGGTGGCATCCGGGTTTATCCGCTGACCGGGTTTGGGCACAGCCACCCGGATGCCAGCGGCATCGGCAGCGGCGACCAGCCGTTCGACCGGCTCGTGCCACGGATGCGGCGCCAGCCGGAACGTGCACCAGTGGATCGGCACCAGCAGCCCGGATCCAGCGCCGTTGGCGCTGTTGACATCCAGGTGTGCCTGGACCGCCTCTTCCGGGTTCATGTGAACGTCGGGCCAGGCCGTGCTGTAGGCCCCGATCGGCATCAGGGTCAGGTCGAACGGCCCGAAGTCCGCGCCGATTCGACCGAAACTCGTGGTGTAGCCGGTGTCGCCGGCGAAGTACGCCCGATGACGGGGTCCGACGATCGCCCACGACGCCCACAGGGTCAGATTCCGGCTGAGCGATCGTCCGGAGAAGTGTCGGGCCGGGGTGCAGGCCAGGGTGAGTTCTGAGACCGAGGTCTGCTCGTTCCAGTCAAGCTCGACGACACGTCGCTCCGGGATGCCCCACTCGCGCAGGTGGGCACCCACCCCGAGCGGGACGACGAAGGGTGCGCGCTGAGTACGGGCCAGCGTGCTGATGGTGTCGATGTCGAGGTGGTCGTAGTGGTCGTGGCTGATCACCACCGCGTCGACGGCGGGCAAAGTGTCCAGCCGCACCGGTGGGGGATGCAGCCGCTCCGGTCCGATCACATCAGAAGGAGAGCAGCGCTCACTCCACACCGGGTCGGTAAGCACCCGGTAACCGTCGATCTCGAGCAGTGCCGTCGCGTGACCCAGCCAGCTGACGGCGAGTGCGGCGGAGCTGCCACCGGCTTTCGGGGTGGCCAACGGGATCGACGCCGGCGGCCGGCTGGCGGCGCGCCCGAAGATCAGTTGGCGCAGCACAAACCGCTGTTCCTCACGGTTCAGCCGCAGGATCGGTGTCGGGTCGGCGTTGTGGAAGACGCCGTCTCGGTAGTGCGGCGAGCGACTGGCCACCGCGCGGATCGCGGCCGGTGTGGCGCCCAGGGCGGCGGGGGCGCCATGCAGGGCGCGAAGTGTCCACCCGCCCGCCGCCAGGGTGACCGTGCCCGCGGCCAGCCGCAGTGCCCCGCGCAGCATGCCGATCAGGCGCCCCGGAAGCTCGGCGGTCGCTTCTCCACCCGGGCTACCTGCGCTTCGATCACGTCCTGGCTCGCCCACGCCTGGTCGAACAGCTCCTTGTGGGTCGGCCACTGCTCCTGGTAGGCGCCGTCGTCGTTGAGCACCCGCTTGGCGTGCTGCAAGGCCAGCGGAGCCAGGGCGGCGATCTCGGCCGCCCAGTTCTGGGCGTCGGCCAGGGTGCCGATCCGGTTGGCCATGCCGGTCTGCAGCGCCATATCGGCGGTCAGCTTCTCCGCCGCCAGCAACATCGCCCGGGACCGGCCGTAGCCGGCCAGTGAAGACAGCCGCCGGATGCTCCAATTATCCAGCGCAAGACCATATTTCGCGGTCGGAAACTGGAAAAACGCTTCGGGAGCCACCACTCGGAGATCGCAGATCATCGCCAATTGCAGGCCCGCGCCGATCGCCGGCCCGTTGATCGCGCCGATCACCGGCATCGGAAATTCGTCGATGGTCTTGTGCAGGGCGATCAGCTTGTCCGGGTAGTCGGCGGCGAACGCGTCACCGGACAAGTCGGCGCCGGCGCAGAATACGGTGCCCCGGCCGGTCAACACGATGGCTCGGACGTCTGCTGCGCCGGCCTTCTCAACCGCCTCCCGCAGCTCGTCGACCAGCTGGGAATTGAGCGCGTTGCGCCGCTCCGGGCGTTGCAACTCGATAGTGGTCACGGCTTCATCGCGGGTAACTCCGATCATGGCCGTCCAGCCTAATTAGCCTGATGATGTGAGCCGGATCGGGCCCGACGAACTGCGGGACGCGGTACTGGATCGCGACTCGTTCGTCAGCTGGGACATCGCGCCGGTGGCTCCGCCGGCCAACGCCGAAAGTCGAGCCTACGCGGAGGAGCTGGCTCGAGCGTGCTCGACCACCGGCCGCGACGAGGCGGTGCTCACCGGCGAAGGTCGGGTCAACGGCCGGCGGGTAGCGGTGATCGCCAGCGACTTTGACTTCTTGGCCGGATCGATCGGGGTGGCGGCCGCCGAGCGGATCACCCGGACCATTGAACGAGCCACCGCCGAACGGCTGCCGCTGCTGGCCTCGCCGAGCTCCGGCGGCACCCGGATGCAGGAGGGCACCGTGGCGTTTCTGCAGATGGTCAAGATCGCCGCCGCGGTGGAACTACACAAGCGCGCCCACCTGCCCTATCTGGTCTACTTGCGTCATCCGACCACCGGCGGGGTGTTCGCGTCGTGGGGTTCGTTGGGCCACGTCACCCTCGCCGAGCCGGGTGCGCTGATCGGCTTCCTGGGTCCGCGCGTCTACCAGCACCTGTACCACGAGATGTTCCCCGAGGGGATACAAACCGCGGAGAACCTGCAGCGCCACGGCGTGATCGACGGCGTGATGCCGGTGAAGTGGCTGCGTCGCACCTTGGAACGGGCACTGAAGGTGATTCTGGACGAGCCCGCCGCACCGGTGTTGCCGTCGGCGCCACCACCGGATGCCGGGCCGCTGTTCGCCGCATCCGAAATCCCGGACGTCCCAGCCTGGGATTCGGTGCTGGCGTCACGGCGAGCGGACCGTCCGGGGATCAGACGGCTGCTGCGACACGGGGCGACCGAGCGGGTGTTTCTGGCCGGCACCGGGACCGGGGAAAAAGGCGCCACCAGCACGTTGCTGGCGCTGGCTCGGTTCCGCGGGCAACCGGCGGTGGTACTCGGTCAGTTGCGCGGCGCGGATCGTCTCGTCGACCCGGCGGCGCTGCGGGAGGCCCGCCGCGGTATGGCGCTGGCCGCCGGTCTGCGGCTGCCGCTGGTGCTGATCATCGACACCGCCGGGCCGGCGCTTTCGGCGGATGCTGAGCAGGGCGGCCTGGCCGGCGAGATCGCCCAGTGCCTGGCTGATCTGGTCACCCTGGCGGTACCGACGGTGTCGGTGCTGCTCGGCCAGGGCAGCGGCGGGCCGGCGCTGGCGATGGTGCCGGCCGACCGGGTGCTGGCGGCACTGCACGGCTGGCTGGCCCCGCTGCCGCCGGAAGGGTCCAGCGCCATCGTGTTTCGCGACACCGATCACGCCGCAGAGCTGTCAGCCGCGCAGGGTATCCGGTCGGCCGATCTGCTGGCCGCCGGGATTGTCGACGCGATCGTGCCCGAGTTTCCCGACGCCGCCGACGAGCCGATCGAGTTCGCCAAGCGGCTGTCTCGTGCCGTGGCCGCCGAGTTGCATGCGCTCCGCGGGATACCCGACGACCAACGGATGACGACGCGGCTGGCGCGCTATCGCCGGGTCGGACTGCCGCACTAATCGCCGAGACCGACGTTAGGCAGAAAAAGTTCGAGATGCGACCTGCATAACGTCGGTTTCGAGACGACACCGATGACACCGGCGAGCATTCAGGCCAACGATCGCAGCCACGCCCGGTGCAGGGCGGCGTAGTGCCCGCCCGCGCGGTGAACGAGCTCACCGGGCGAACCGTCTTCCACGACGCGGCCGTCCTCGACGATCAACACCCGATCAGCAACTTCGACGGTTGACAACCGATGGGCGATCACCACGGCGGTCCGGTCGGCCAGCATGCTTCGCAGTGCCCGCTGCACCATTCGCTCGCTGGGAATGTCCAGCGACGACGTCGCCTCGTCCAGGATGAGCACCGCCGGGTCGGCAAGAAACGCCCGGGCGAAGGCCACCAACTGACGTTGCCCGGCCGACAACCGGCCGCCGCGTTTGGCGACGTCGGTGCCATACCCGTCCGGTAACGCGGTGATGAATTGCGCTGCACCGACACTCGCCGCGGCCGCGGCCACCTCGGCGTCGGTTGCGCTGGGCCGGCCGAACCTGATGTTGTCAGCGACCGTGCCGGAGAACAAGAAATTCTCCTGCGTGACCATCACCACCTGCCGGCGCAGCTCAGCCTGGCTGATGTCGCGCAGGTCTATGTCGTCCAGTGTCAACGATCCTGACTGCGGGTCATAAAACCGTGCGATCAGTCTGGCGATGGTGGTCTTGCCGGCGCCGGTGGTGCCGACCAGCGCGACGGTCTGACCTGCTGGGATGGTCAGTGACAAACCGGTGATCACCGGCCGGTCCGGCCGGTAGCCGAAATGCACGTCGTGCAATACGACCTTTCCGTGCGCGGGCGGTACTGGAGCCGGTCGGACTGGGTCGACGATGGCCGGTGTTTCGGCCAGCACCCCGGCCAGCTTCTCCAGTGCCGACGATGCCGACTGAAATGTGTTAAGGAACTGGGTGATCTCCTGCATCGGCTCGAAAAACATCCGCAGGTAGAGCAAGAACGCCGCGAATGTGCCGATCGTCATGTGCCCGTTGAGCACTCGCCAACCGCCGTATAACAGGACCACACCGGTGGTGAGGTTGCCGACCAGCTTGACGCCGGGACTGAATATCGCGACGAGCTGGAACGCTTTCTCGTTGATCGCCCGGTAGCGGTCGGCGATGTCGGCAAAAATCTGGGCGTTGCGCCGTTCGCGCCGGTAGGCCTGCACCGCCTTGATCCCGGTCATGGTTTCGACGAACTGCACGATCACCATCGCGGCGCTTTCCCGGACCGCGCGATACGTCTTCGACGATTCAGCGCGGAACCATGACACCAGCGCGACCAGCACCGGGAAGGCGACCAGACACATCAAACCCAGGCCCCAGTCCAGCGCAACCAACAGCACCGCCGTGCCGATCAGGGTGAGGGTGGCGGTGACCAGGGTGTCGAAACCGCTCAGCAACATTTCCTGGACCGCGTCGATGTCGTTGGTCAGTCGGCTGACCACCCGGCCGGAGGTGTACCGGTCATGAAAGGCCACATCGAGGCGCAGGAAGTGCCGAAACACCCGGCGGCGCAACTCCAGCAGCACGCGCTGGCCGATCCGGCCGGACCACTGCAAGAACAACATTCGGCTGCCCGCCTGCACCAGCACCACCACGACCAGGGCGCAGATAATCAGTCCCAACTCCCGCATCGAACCGCCCGAGATGATCGGCGGGATGCCGCGGTCGATGCCCTGTTGAGCCAACAGCGGAACCGCCAGGCGGGCGCCGTTCTCCAGCACCACCACCAATGCCAGCGCGGCAACCGCCCAGCGGTACGGGTACAACAACGAACCCAGCAGCGCGCGGGCCGCCGGCCGGCCCGGGTGAGTCTCGCCGACCGGGTCGCCGTCGGGCCGCTCGACCAGTCGCCCACGCCAGTGCAGCGGGGAGCCGGCGGCGGTTCTACTGTCCGGCGCAGCCGCCGAGACCTCGGTGGTCGACATCAGCGTCTTCCTTCCGGGATTGCGAAGTCATCAGTCGTGCAGGCGGTCTCGGCAGCCTGCTGTTCGGTGTGCGCGCGCTCCAGTAGGTCGATGTCCTCGTCGTCCTGCCATTCGCCGGTCCGCTCGCAGCCGTCGTCCAGTTCATCGTCGGCGGAAAGCAGGTAGCGGTATTGCGGTACCCGGGTCAAAAGGTCGGCATGGGTGCCGACTTCGGTGATGGCCGCCCCAGCAGAACCGGCACCGTCGAGCAGTGCCACCCGGTCGGCCAGTAATACCGTGGATGCCCGGTGCGCAACCACGATGCCGGTGAGGGTTTTCGGTCCGGATCGCAGCACCCGGCGTAGCGCGTCGGTCACCACGGCCTCGGTATGCACGTCCAACGCCGACAGGGTGTTGTCCAGCACCAGGATGGTCGGCGCGGCCAAGATCGCGCGCGCCAGCGCGAGCCGCTGCCGCTGTCCGCCGGACAAGCTCATCCCCTGCTCGCCGATGCGGGTGTCCAAACCGAACGGCAGGTCGTAGACGAAATCTGCCGATGCCACCGCAATGGCGTCGGCCAATTCGGCGTCGCTGGCCGGGTTTTCGACCGGTCGGCCCAACTGCAGATTTTCCGCGACCGACATGGAAAACAGGGTCGGGTCTTCGAAGGCGGTGGCGACCGTTTGCCGCAGCGCCGGCAGGGTCAGCTCGCGGATATCCCGGCCGTCGATACGGATCTCGCCCTCGGTGACGTCGTACAGCCGAGACAGCAGCATGGCCAGCACCGATTTGCCGGAACCGGTCGCACCCACCAGGGCGACCGTCTCACCGGGTTGCACGGTGAGGTTGACGTGGCGCAACACCCAGGGTGCGTCGGCGCCGCCGAACCGAAAACCCACATCGCGCAGTTCCAGCAGCCCGCGCCGTGGTGACTCCGGAATCGGCCCGTCGGTGATCTCCCGCCGGGCATCGAAGATCTCGGCGATCCGGTCGGCGGCGGTCATCGACTCCTGGGTCGCCGACAGCAGGAAGCCCAGCGACGACACCGGCCAGACCAGCGACAGCATCAACGTGATGAACGCCACCAGGGTGCCCATGGTGACCAGGCCGTGGCCGGCCGCGTAGGCGCCGAATCCGAGCACCACGATCAGGGTGAGATTCGGAATGACTTCCAACAGCGTCCAGAACTTCGCCGACACCGACACTTTGCGCACGCCGACGTCGCACAGCTTGACGGCTTGGGCGTCGAACCGGTCGAACACGTAGCCTTCCCGCCCGAAGGATTTCACCGTCCGAACACCCAGCGCCGATTCTTCGACGTGCGTTGCCACTTGCCCGGCTTGGTCTTGGGCCTGTCGCGACAGTCGGGTGTACTGGCGTTGGAAGTGCAAGACGGTGACCATGATCGGCACAATCGACCCGCAGACGACCACCCCCAGCGGCCAGTAGAGCACCACCAGAATGACGATCACCACGATGATCTGCAGACTGTTCAGCAGCAAGAACACCACCACGAACGACAGAAACCGGCGCACCGTGGCCAGGTCGTTCATGATCCGCGACAGCAACTGACCGGACTGCCAGCGCCCGTGAAACGTCAACGGCAAGATCTGCAGCCGGGCGTACAGGTCTTTGCGGATGTCGGCTTCCACACCCATGGTGGCGTGCGCGACCAGCCAGCGTCGGATGAACCACAGCACCGCCTCGACCGCGCCGAGGGCGGTGGCGGCGGTGCCCAGGATCCACAGTTGAGCCTGGTCTTGGTGTTGCACCGGCCCGTCGATGACAGCCTTGGTCATCAACGGAATCGCCGCCGTGGCGAACACGCCGACGGTGGCGATCACCAGCATGGTGGTCCACCGGGCCCGGTAGGGGCGAAGATACGGCAGCAACCGGCGCAGCGCCGACGACGCACCGGA
This sequence comes from uncultured Mycobacterium sp., assembly GCA_964590745.1. Lineage (GTDB taxonomy): Bacteria > Actinomycetota > Actinomycetes > Mycobacteriales > Mycobacteriaceae > Mycobacterium. Next base: position 8,064 of record CAZPZQ010000139.1, read on the forward strand.
TGGGCCGAGCCGAGTGGGCGGCGCAGCGATCGCTGGTGCTGTGCTCACACGGTCGACCCTAAAACGTCCGGCTTCTCGGACCACCGATCACGTCGACACCACGCCGGGTATCCGCCGCGTCATCCCCGGTAACGCAGGCCAATCAGGCAAAATGGACAGCATGGACAACGGCGCTGCTTCACCGACCTCGCCGAAGGTGCTGGTCGTCGACGACGACTCCGACGTGCTCGCCTCGCTGGAACGAGGACTTCGGCTGTCCGGGTTCGAGGTGTCGACCGCAGCCGACGGCGCCGAGGCGTTGCGCAGCGCGACCGAGACCCGGCCGGACGCGATTGTGCTAGACATCAACATGCCGGTACTGGACGGCGTCAGTGTGGTCACCGCGCTGCGCGCAATGGACAACGACGTCCCGGTCTGCGTGCTGAGCGCCCGCAGTTCGGTCGACGACCGGGTCGCCGGGTTGGAGGCCGGCGCAGACGACTACCTGGTCAAGCCGTTCGTGCTGGCCGAGCTGGTGGCTCGGGTACGGGCCCTGCTGCGTCGGCGTGGATCCGCGGCCAGCACCTCGTCGGAGACCATCACGGTGGGTCCGCTGGAGGTCGACATTCCGGGCCGGCGCGCCCGAGTCAAGGGCGTCGACGTCGACTTGACCAAACGCGAATTCGACCTGCTGGCGGTGCTGGCCGAGCACAAGACCGCGGT